>JBKOVX010000174.1:0-7970 GCA_046724115.1 Gemmatimonadota bacterium
AAGAAGGCGCTCGCCGCCGGGATAGAGGCCGCCACAGCGGAGAATCACATCGGGGACATCGGAGCGGCCGTCGAAGCCGTGGTGGAAGCCGCTGGATTCACTGTGGTGCGAGACCTCGTCGGCCACGGGATCGGCGTCGGATTCCACGAAGATCCGCAGGTGCCGAACTACGGGAAGCCGAAGCGTGGTGTCCGTCTTCAGCCGGGGCTCACGATCGCAATCGAGCCGATGGTGAACGTCGGCAAGCCCGGAACGCGGACGATGCCCGACCGCTGGACCGTCGTCACGGTCGATGGCACCCGCTCCGCGCACTTCGAGCACACGATCGCGATCACCGAGAACGGACCGCGAATTCTGACGTCAGCGAACTAGACTGGCCGCCAAAATCAGGTATTTAGCGCGCGTTCGACGATAGCCGCGGTCCGCTCGGCGAGCTCTGCTGCTTTTTTCGCGAGCTGCTCGGCCTCGCGCGCGAGAGGCGCGCCGCGCGATTTGTCTTCCATCGCCTGGACGTTCACTCGCACGTTATAGGCGGCGCCCCTGGCGGAAGCGTGGGCGAGCAGCGCGGCTACACCAGCGTCGGTTACGGCGTTGGTGTTTCCCTTTTCGGCAACGAAGGCCGCAAGCTGCGCGACTTCGACAGCCGCGCGAGCTGTCTCGAGAGGTACTTCCGCCGCCTTGACCAGGGCGTTCGTCACCGCTTCAGTGCGGCGCGCCGCGGCGTCCGCCGGCTCCCTGGGCAGCTTGTAAGCTTCTGACACCTCGGCGTACGCATCGGCGTCGCGCTTCACCAGAGCAGACAGCTTATTGCCGAGCGCCGCTGCCTTGAGCGCGGCTTCCTTCATCTCGGCGTCGACGGCGACGTATTTCTTTTTTCCGATTGTGAGACCAGCGACCATCTGGGCAAGCGCCGCGGCTAGCGCTCCAGCGTGGGCGGCGACGCTGCCGCCACCGGGCACCGGATTCGACGATGCGACGGCGGCGACGAATCCGCTCAGGCTTTCCCCGCCGCTCATCACCTCGCGCACCTGCCGCTCGAGCACCTGCGCCGGCGTGAACTTCGTCAGTTGGAGATGACTGACGGCGGCGTCGAATAGCACTCGCTCCGGCACGAGGCCGACGATCTCGCTCCAGGTAACCTGCGCTCCTTCCGATTCGGCGCGAAGCTTCACGAAATCGAACGCGTTGTGGAGGGGAGTCTTCTCGGTGTCGACGAGGTTCATCGAAACCTGGGCCTGGCCATCGACCTCGAGACCGAGTCCTTTCACGTAACGGAATCCGCCGGATGATCCGCGTACTGCCTTGGCGACGTTCTTCGCTATCTGAAGATTGGAGGCAGGGCCAAGGTAGACGTTGTAGGCGACGAGGAAGGGCCGCGCTCCGATCGCGGTTGCGCCGCAGGTCGGGTGGATCTTCTCCGGCCCGAAATCAGGTTTGCGCGCCGGATTCTTGCCCAGCTCCTCTCGCAATCCCTCGAATTCTCCGCGGCGCACGTCGGCGAGGTTCTCGCGAGTCGGCGTCGTTGCCGCCCGCTCATAGAGATAGACAGGAATCTTCAGCTCACGACCGACTTTTTCGCCGAGCGCCCGCGCGAGGGCGATGCAGTCCTCCATCGTCGAGCCCTCGAGCGGAATGAATGGAACTACGTCCGTCGCTCCGATTCGGGGGTGCTCACCGGTGTGCTGGCAGAGATCGATCCGCTCCGAGGCGGCTTTGATGCCGGCGAAGGCGGCGTCGACGGCGGATTCGACAGGAGCGATGAAAGTGATCACGGATCGATTGTGGGATGCGTCAGAGGACACATCCAGAACCGAAACGCCTTTCACGCCGGCGATCGCGTCGCGAATCGCGGCTACTACCTCGGGCCGGCGGCCTTCGGAAAAATTCGGAACGCATTCGACCAGCTTCACAGTCGAGTCCCGCGAAAAGCTCGATTTGCGTGCGACAGCTTCATTCAGCTCATTCCCTTGCTCAGGTTGGCACGTCTTACAGTTTGCAGCAGCCAGGCGTGCATCGCCGGGTTTCCGGCGACGAACGATCCCGCTGTCAACTGCGCCGGGTTTCCATCGAGGTCGGTGACGATGCCGCCGGCCTCCGCGACCATTAGCACTCCCGCGGCAACGTCCCACGGCGCCAGCACCAGTTCCCAGAACGCGTCAAATCGTCCGCAGGCAACATTCGAGAGGTCGAGCGCCGCCGAGCCGGCGCGGCGAATTCCGGCGGTTCCGCGCATCACCAAGCTGAACTGCCCGAGGTATTCGGGCAATTTCTCGATGCTCTTGAATGGGAATCCGGTTCCGATCAGAGCGCGAGTGGGCTCTCGGAGATTGGAGACCCGGATTCGCTTCCCATTGAGAAACGCACCACCGCCCTGAGTGGCGGTGAATTCTTCATCGCGCGGGACGTTGAGAACGACACCGGCGCAGAGGACACCGTTTCGCGCGATGGCGATCGAGACCGAGTACTCCGGGTAGCCGTGCAAGAAGTTTGTCGTGCCGTCGAGTGGATCGGCGATGACGACAATCCCCTTGTTGGCGATCGCGTTGGGCGAGAGCTCTTCGCCGAGGATAGTCGCTTCAGCAAGGCGGCGCTTGACGACACTGGCGATCGCTTTTTCGGACGCCTTGTCGACTTCGCTCACGAAATCCGAGCGTCCTTTTGTCTCCCAAACCAGCTTCTCGCGCTCGGCCGTTGCATCTCGAATGACAGCGGCGCCTTCCCGTGCCGCTTCGAGAGATACGTCGAGCAATTCCTGAACGCCGATCTTGTCCTCTTGAATTCCTTGCAACTCGTGTCTCTCGCTCATTAATTACGCGCAATGTCCCGCATCTTCAGCGGCATTCAGCCTTCCGGCGCCTTGCACATCGGAAATTACCTCGGGGCCGTGAAAAACTGGGCTGAGCTGCAGCACAAATACGAGTCGTTTTTCTGCATCGTCGACTACCACGCCATCACGGTTCCCTACGAGCCCGCTGATCTGCGCGCTCGCGTCGCCGATATGGCGTTGGGCCTGCTGGCAGCGGGTCTTGATCCCTCCATATGCACGCTGTTCGTGCAGTCGAAGGTGCCGGAACATACCGAGCTTGCCTGGATATTCAACACTCTGACGCCGCTCGGTGAGCTCGAACGCCAGACGCAGTTCAAGGAGAAGGCGAGTCGCGAGGAGAGCGTTCCGGCGGGTATCCTGAACTACCCGGTGCTGCAGGCAGCGGACATTCTTCTCTATCGTGCGGAACTGGTGCCGGTTGGCGAGGACCAGCTGCAGCATCTCGAGCTGTCGCGGGAGATCGCACGAAAATGGAATGCGCGATTCGACCAGGGGGGAAGCGGGAAGCGGGAGGCGGGGAGCGGGGAGAGACGGATCGCGACGCTCGCAGGACCGGCGGGAGAGGAGTCGTCACCTACGGGGTTCTTTCCGGAACCGAAAGGTCTTCTCACGCCGGCGCGTCGCATCATGGGGCTGGATGGGCAGTCGAAAATGTCCAAGTCGCTTGGCAATACCGTCGACTTGCTCGAAGACCCGAAGTCCATCTGGGAGAAACTGAGGCCTGCGGTTACCGATCCGAAGAGGGTGCGGCGGAGCGATCCCGGCACACCGGAGGTCTGCAACATCTACCACCTGCACAAGGCTTTCAGCCCGGCAGCGACGGTCGAGCACGTGGCGGTTCAATGCCGCACCGCCGGGTGGGGCTGCCTCGATTGCAAGAAGGTTCTGCACGAATCGATGGAGAAGGAGCTCGCTCCGATTCGTGCGCGCGCGGGTGATCTTGCCGCCAATCCGGCGAAAGTAGAGAAGGACCTGGCGCGGGGAGCCGATCACGCGCGCGAGATCGCGAGCGGGACGATGAAGGAAGTGAAGCAGATGATGGGGCTCGCCTAAGTACGTTCGATGGCTGACGCCGAGCTCGTAGAGCGCGCGAGGCTTCTGCTCGACCGGCTGTCGGACAAACCGAGATTTGCGGGAAGCGCGGAGGAAGCACGCGCCCGCACTCTCTGCAAGGGTGAGCTCCAGGGCGCGGGGTTCGAGTGCCGTGAGCTGCCCTTCGAGTATTCGCAGTCGCCGGGCAGGTGGGGTCCCCCGCTCGCCGCAGCTTTGCAGGCTGCAACAATCATCATCGTTGCGCGTATGGCGATGTACGGAGGGCCGCTGGCGGCTCTCGTGACTGGAGGAGGACTGGTCATCGCGCTGTTTTTTGTGGAAGCGTACGCGAAACGATGGTTGATTCTCGATTTCCCGGCTCAGCGAGCGGAATCGCTGAACCTCGAAGCAAGACGCGGGGTTCCGCGCGTGTGGCTCGTCGCCCATCTCGACTCGAAGGCGCAAACCGTCTCGATGCTGATTCGCATAGCGGGATCGATTGCCCTGGCCGTTGTGATGGCATTAACTGCGGTGCTCGTCTTGCTGGCGCTGATCGGAGTTGAAATCGGGCAACGCTTATGGCTCGGACTTCAGGGAGCGGCAGTCTTCGCCGCCATTCCCGGTCTTGGCAGTCTGGTAGTCAACGTTTCGCCCGGCGCAGTCGATAATGCCACCGGAGTCGTTGCCGCGATTCTCGCAGCGAGGTCTGCCGAAGCGCCAAAGGATCTCGGCGTCCTGATTACCAGTGGTGAGGAACTGGGCCTCGCCGGAGCCCGAGTCTGGGCGGCGGGGGCGTCGACGGAATCTCGAATCCTCAATTGCGATACTGTCGACGACGAAGGGGATTGGCGCTGCATGTACAGCAATGCAAACCCCAATGTCATCATAGGCAGAGCGAAGGGTGTCGCCTACCGGCTCGGCATGCGACTGCGTGTGACGCGTCTCATCCCCGGAATCCTCGCCGATAACATGGCTTTCGCCGACCGCGGTATCGGCGCGGTAACGCTGAGCCGGGGCACCCTGTCAACTCTCGCCCGGATCCATACACGGCGCGATACTTCCAACGCAGTTACAGGGAAGGGCGCCGCCGAAGCGAGCGTCCTCCTTTCCGCTTTAGCCAAGGAACTGGCCTGATGCCGCTGCTCGTTTTGAGCCTCGCCCTGATCGTCTCACTGATCCTGATCGTTCTCGGTTTGCCAGGCCTTTGGATCATGGTTGCAAGCGCGGTCACCTATAATCTCGTCGTTCCGGGTGATCCAATCGGCTGGGTGACGCTTGTCGTCGTAGGAATACTGGCCTTTGTGGCGGAGCTGCTGGATATCGCCCTGACAGGGCGATATGCGAGGAAATACGGAGGCTCGCGTCGTGCAGGATGGGGAGCCATTATTGGAAGTATCGTTGGCGCTATGGTCGGCTTCCCGGTTCCGATCATTGGCCCTGTTATTGGCGCATTCATCGGCTCGTTCGTGGGCGCTCTCATTGCGGAATTCACTGGTGGATCGTCTGCAGGTGATGCCACCCGCGTCGCAAAAGGCGCTCTGATCGGACGCGTCGTGTCAACCGTCCTGAAGATCGGAATAGGGTTCACGATTGGCATCTGGATTTTCATCGCCGCAACGAGATGATTCTCTTGACCCGTCCCAATGACCGCAGCTGAAACTGCCGCCGCAGCGAAAGAGCCCTCGCCTTCAGAGGGCAAGTACGTCTACTGCATAATCCGTAACGACCGATCGAGAGAGTTCGGCGAAATCGGGATTGGAAGCGCGGCGCGCGTCTTCACCGTGAACTTCAACGATCTCGCTGCCGTCGTCAGCGACACGCCGATCGTGATCTACGACCCGACGCGGGAGAACGTGCTGGCGCACGAGTTCGTCAACGAGACGGTGATGCGGGAATTCACGCTCATCCCGATGTCGTTCGGCACCGTGTTCAGGTCGGAGAGGGACGTCCTCCAGCTCCTGAAATCGACCTATCAGGCATTCACCGACGTGCTCGACAAGATGCAGGACAAGATCGAGTTCGGTCTCAAGATTCTGTGGGACCGGGACAAGGTTGTCGCCTCCATCGAGCGAGAGAATGACGAGATTCGCCGCCTGAAGGAAGAGATCACCCGCAACGCCGCCTCGTCGACCTATTTCGCGCGCATGCAGCTGGGCCGGCTGGTTGAAGCAGCGATGGAGGAGGCGAGCAACCGCTACGTCACCGACATCCACGAGCAACTCAAGGATGTTTCGGTCGCCAGCCGCAGCAACAAGGTCATCGGCGACCGCATGATCCTCAACGCCGCCTTCCTCGTCGATCGCAAGGATGAAAAGCCGTTCGACGAGAAAGTGAAAGCGATCTCGTTGCAGTACGAGGATCTGCTTACCTTCAAGTACACAGGTCCGTGGCCGCCATACAACTTCGTCAACATCAAGCTCAAGCTGGAGAAGGCGACGTGATCGCCCCGGTCTGAACACGATGGGTCTTCTCACCAACATTCTTCTCGCGCCGTTTCTGGGCCCTGTCTGGGCGTCCAAGTGGACGCTCGACAAAGTCGATCGCGTCGTGCGCGAAGAGCTGACCGACGATACTCCCATCAAGGAAGACCTGATGAAGCTGCAGATCGAGCTGGAGATGGGAGAGATCGACGACGCCGAGTACGTCAGGCGCGAAGCCGAGATCATGCAGCGGCTGCGCGAGGTGCGCGAATGGCGTGAAAGGTACGGCATGTCAACCGGCGGCGGACCGGTACGCGTCGCCGGCGGCGACGATTCGGAGTAGCGCGATTACGCGACCGGCTCGATGATCGAGCGCCTCTGCTACGTGTATGGAGTCGTTCGCCCTTCCCTCGAGACGGCGACGGCCCCGAAAGGCATTGACGGTGGCGCGGTCTCGGTCATTCCAGAAGAGGACGTAGGCGCACTGGCTACGGCAGTGAGCGCCGACGACTACTCGCCTGACAAGGTCGAGGCCCTCACCGCCGACGTCGACTGGGTCAGCCAGCGCGCGATGGCGCATGACCGTGTTCTCACCTGGGCGTCGGATAACGGCGCCGTCGTACCGTTTCCGATGTGGACGCTCTTTCGCGACGCCAAGGCAGTGAAGGCGATGCTGAAGAAGCGCACTGGAGAGCTCCGGCGCACGTTCGAGCGAATCGGCGACGGAAGGGAATTCATCGTTCGCGTCTACGTTCTTACCGCTACGCTAAAGGATCACCTGGTGGATCACAGCGCCGAGCTGAAGTCACTCGAGGCGGAAGCGGCGAAGGCGACGCCCGGGCAGAAGTATCTGCTGGAGCGGAAGATCGAGAAGCTTCGCGTCGACGCGGGGAGGGATGTGGCGGGAAGAATTGCGGGCGAAGTCTACGACGCACTGAAGGCGGCGGCGATGGAAACCGTTCGCGAGCAGCCGGTCAACTCCGGTGCGCCGCGCGAGCAGGGACGCGCCATTCTCAACGCCTCATTTCTCGTTGCGCCCGCCAGAGTCGTGGATTTTCAGCGCGCGTTGACGGAAATGGTCAACAAGTACGAGCCTTCCGGCTTCAAGTTCGACTTCACCGGACCGTGGCCTCCCTACCATTTCGTCGGGGAGAAAACCAGGTGAGCATCGACGACCTGCTCGGACCGCCGCGCGTCGAGCTGTCGGAGGTGCTCAGTCACGTCCTGGACAAGGGCGTGGTCCTCAGAGGTGAGGTGATGCTGGCCGTCGCCGACATCGATCTCATCAAGCTCGACCTCGGCCTCCTCCTAACCGCGGTCGAATCAGTGATGCGATACCCTCTCGCGGCAGGTCGCCAGGCCGACCTCGGACTCTCGACACCCGGCGGCACACGGGGAATTACCCCATCTTCTGGCTCGACGATGGAGAGCCAGGTCGTTGAGTCGCTGCCGGCTCCCAAAGATGCGCCTGTCACCCCTCTGGAAACCGTTGCTGAAGCATTACCACCGCGTCTTAATACCGACCCCGACAAGGTCGAGAATGGGCTGGCCAAGCTCGTCTTGACGTTGATAGAGGTATTGCGTAAGGTCCTAGAGCACCAGGCAGTTCGGCGAATGGAGGGGGGACATCTGAGCGACGCGGAGATCGAGAAGCTCGGAGTCGCTTTGCTCCGCCTCAATGACCGGATGCA
>JBKOVX010000187.1:0-3120 GCA_046724115.1 Gemmatimonadota bacterium
GTGTCGGCTGCAGCGTAAAGGTAAAGACAGTCGATTCGATCGCGCACCAGATCGTAAGTACGATGAACGCGAACCACGGTACACCAGGCTGGAAATAGCTGCGCGACGCGCCATCGAGCAGCGTCAGCGGCGAGCGCGCAATACCGAGCAGGATGTTCTTGATCATGAGCAGGCCAAACCGCACCGAGCCGATGATCCAGCCGACGAGCGCCACGCCGACGCGCAGCATTCCGGTCCAGAACAACCAGATGCAGCGGCCAGCATCCCACCAGGTCATCATCACTGCGGTGAGGAAGTTGCCGCGGCCCGATCTGAACGGGATTGTGTAGAGCGAGAGAGCTGTGCACCACATGCCCGTCATTAGAACGAGGACGGGAACGAGTAGCACGACCCAAGTGATCAGTCGTCCGGCGGGAATTCCACCAATCAACGTCTGAAGCAAGGTTGGCTGCCAGGCTGCCAACCAGCGCAGCGGCGAAAGCAGTAAGAGCACCGCGCCTTGCCATTGCGCGGGAAATAATTGCGTTATCGTATCGAACATCATCGACCTCGGGAGGAGGTATGCAACGTCCCGCTATCGACGCGCGGAACGCGCGAGTCCTGTGAGCGGCGGAAGAAGACCGTCGCCAACTACTTGTTAGGAGTCAGACGACGCGAAGCTCATCAGGATACTGAGGGTACCCGGCAAGGAACCGAAACATCAGTCAAGGCGGGCCGTGGATGGTGTTGCGCGCCCAGATCAACGGCCCGCCTTGATAGCTCTCGGCTATGAGCAGCCTAGCTCTCGGCTCATCGAGCCCCGCGATAACTCCACCAAATCAGGAGCGCGACGGCAACGGGGATCAGGAAGACAATAAAGAAGAACGGGATTTCTTCCTTGATCGAGTAACCCTTCTTAGCCACACCGAGCCACATGTTGATTCCCGCCGCGATCGCCCACAACGGGATGAACACGAGTGCAGCTCGCGAGACTCCCGTCGATGGATTCGAGATCGCGCCTCCGATTATCCGCCCGATCAACAGACACCCGGCGAGCAGAACGAACCCCGCAACAATGACTTTGATCGTGTGCGCCATTCAGGTCACGCCTCCTCCCAAGCCTTGGCTCGGCTCAGTGCGCGCGCCCAGCCTTTGGTGATGATGTTTCGCGTCGCCGGTTTCATCGCGGGCTTGAAGCGCCTGTCGACCTGCCACTGCCGCGCGATGTCTTCCTGATTCTTCCAGAATCCAACCGCCAGGCCCGCCAGATAAGCAGCGCCGAGCGCTGTCGTCTCGGTGACCTTCGGCCGGACGACGGGAACGCTGAGCATGTCGGCCTGCAGTTGCATCAATAGGTTGTTGGCGCTCGCGCCGCCGTCGACGCGCAGCTCCTTCAACTTGATGCCGGCGTCGGACTCCATCGCCTTGAGGACGTCCCTCACTTGCAGCACGATCGCCTCCAGCGCGGCACGGGCGATGTGGGCCTTCGTCGTCCCCCGAGTCAGTCCCACCATCGTTCCGCGCGCGTACTGATCCCAGTGCGGCGCGCCGAGTCCGGCGAACGCGGGCACGAGGTAGACGCCGCCAGTGTCACTCACGGCTGCCGCCAGCTCCTCGATCTCCGCCGCCGATCTGAAGAACTCAAGCCCATCGCGAAGCCATTGCACCACCGCACCGGCGATGAAGATGCTTCCCTCGAGCGCGTACTCGGTTCGATTCCCGATACGCCACGCGACAGTAGTCAGAAGATTGTTCTTCGACGCGATGCGCTTGGTGCCGGTGTTCATCAGCATGAAGCAGCCGGTGCCGTACGTATTCTTCGCCATGCCGGGCTTGGTGCACACCTGGCCAAAGAGCGCCGCCTGCTGATCGCCGGCGATTCCGGCGATCGGAATCGGGGTGCCGAGCAATTTTGACTCGCCGTAGACCTCGCTCGAGGATCGTACTTGCGGCAGCATCGATCGCGGAACGCCGAAGATCTTGAGCAGCTCGTCGTCCCAATCGCCCTTGCCGATGTCGAACAGCATCGTGCGCGACGCGTTGCTGGCATCGGTCACGTGCACTTTCCCACCGGTGAGGTTCCAGACCAGCCAGGTATCGATCGTCCCGAACGCGAGCTGTCCTGCTTTCGCCTTTGCTCGGGCGCCGGCGACGTTCTGGAGAATCCATTGCACCTTGGTCGCCGAGAAATAGGCATCGAGCACGAGTCCCGTCTTGCGACGAATCACGCGATCGAGCTTCTTCGCCCGCAGTCGATCGCACATTCCTGCCGTGCGTCGATCCTGCCAGACGATGGCGTTGCAGATCGGCTCACCCGTCGCGCGATCCCACACAACGGTCGTCTCGCGCTGATTGGTGATGCCGATGGCGGCGATGTCAGCGGCGCCAACGTTCGCCTTCGTTAGCACTTCCGCGGCGACCCCCGCCTGAGTCGACCAGATGTCGCGCGCGTTGTGCTCGACCCAGCCCGGTCTGGGGAAGATCTGCGGAAACTCCTTCTGCGCGACGGCGACGATCGATCCCGCGTGGTCGAATAGAATCGCGCGCGAGCTCGTCGTCCCCTGGTCGAGTGCGAGGATGTGTTTCGTCATTTCCAGATCAGGTGATAGGCGAGCGCGCCGAGGACGCCGCCGATTATCGGACCGACGATCGGGATCCACGCGTAGCCCCAGTCGGAGCTTCCTTTGCCCGGGATCGGAAGCACCGCGTGCGCGATGCGCGGACCGAGATCGCGCGCCGGATTGATCGCATACCCGGTCGGGCCGCCGAGCGAGAGGCCGATCGCCAACACGATCATACCGACTAGCACCGGTCCGAATCCTTTGGCGAGGTCGGAGCCAGGAACGAAGTTGCCCGGGGAAAGTACCGCCAGCAGCGACAACACGAGCGCGAATCCGCCGATGATCTCCGACAGCAGATTGGCGGGCGGCTGGCGAATTGCCGGGGTAGTGGAGAACACGGCGAGCTTGCTCTCGGGATCGGGCGTCGCTCCCCAATGTGGCAGATACGCGAGCCACACTATCACGCCACCGAGGAATCCGCCGAGGATCTGCGCGACGATGTACGGCAGCACCTTCGACCACTCGAAGGCGCCGGTGGCCGCGAGGGCGATGGTCACGGCAGGATTCAGGTGTGCGCCGC
>JBKOVX010000409.1:0-4090 GCA_046724115.1 Gemmatimonadota bacterium
GCCTACAAGAGTGGCAGCACGTCACCGGCCGCGCGCGCGATTGCCGCCCGATTCCTCTCGGCTGGATTTCCTGCGAGCGCTGTCACTGTCATCGGTCCGACCGGCGACAAGGATTCGAGTGTGGTGGTGCGTTTTCAGGGCAGCTCGAAAACGCTGAAGCCGATTCTGTTGATCGCGCATCTGGACGTCGTCGAAGCGCTCCGTTCAGACTGGTCGCTCGATCCGTACACTCTCACCGAAAAGGACGGATTCTTCTACGGACGCGGCACCAGCGACATCAAGGATGGCGCGGCGACACTCGCCGAGTCGTTGCTGCGGATGAAGCGGAATGGCATCGTGCCGCAGCGCACGCTGATCCTGGCGCTCACCGCGGGCGAGGAAGGTGGAGGCGGTTACAATGCGATGGAATGGCTGCTGGCGAATCACCGCGATCTGATCGATGCCGAATTCGCTCTCAACGTCGATTCCGGCGATCCCCTGATCAAGAATGGAAAGCCCCTGCTGCGGGCGCTGCAGACGAGCGAAAAGATCTACCAGTCTTTCTCGCTCGAGGTGACCAACAAGGGAGGCCACAGCTCGCTGCCGACGCCGGACAACGCGATCGCACAATTGGGGGATGCGGTCGCTCGCGTCGCGCGCTTTCATTTCCCGGTGCGCCTGACCCCGACGACGCGCGCATTCTTCGCGCGAATGACGTCACTCGAATCGGGGCAGACGGCGAAGGACATGGCGACGATTGCGCGCGACGAGCACAACTCGGCGAGCGCGGCGAGGCTGTCGGAAGCGCCACTGTACAACGCGCAGCTGAGAACGACGTGCGTGCCGACGATGATCGAGGGCGGCCACGCGCCCAACGCTCTGCCCCAGCACGCGCGGGCGGTCGTCAATTGTCGCCTGCTGCCGGGCAGCTCCAGCGAGCAGACGAGGGCGGAGCTGGTGCGAGTGATCGCCGACAATTCGGTCCACGTGAAGGCGATCAACGAGCCGCGGGCGACGAACTCCGCCGAATCTCCGCTTACTCCACAAATCGTGGCGCCGCTGGAGCGCGTAACGCGACGGCTATGGCCTGGAGTTCCCGTAGTGCCGCAAATGGAGACAGGAGCGACCGACGGCGCCTTCCTCCGGGCGGCCGGGATTCCAACCTACGGAGTCAGCGGAGTTTTCCTCGACATGGACGACATCCGCGCGCACGGCCGTGATGAGCGGATCATGGTCAAGTCGTTTTATGATGGGGTGGAGTATGTCTATCAGATGATACGGGAGTACGCAGGATAAAAGGCCACTTACGGCCGTTTCTGTTAGCTGCGCGGCCCCGCGATCCTCTCCAAATCATCTAGCCCCGCGAGCACATCTCGAGGCTTTGATCCGTCTGGCGGTCCAAGGATGCCAGCCATATGCAGCTGGTCGATTATACGAGCCGCGCGCCCGTATCCCACTTTTAATCGCCGCTGCAGCAAAGAGGTGGATCCTTGCTGATGCTGGATGACAACCTCCGCCGCCTCCCTGAATAATTTGTCCCGATCCGAATCATCGAGTGTCTCCGCGTCCGAGCCCCCCGCTTCCTCCGCTTCCTTCCGACGGATCGTCTCGATGATGTCCGTCTCGCTCGGCGCATCGACGAACAGACCTTGCGATTCATAAGCTGCCTTGCGCTGCTCGCGGCGCAGCTCGTACCAGCTCATTAAGCGTTCGGTGTCTTCGCTCGAGATGTAGGCGCCCTGCAGACGCGCCGGCTCCGATTTGCCGGGCGGAATGAAGAGCATGTCGCCGTTGCCGAGCAGTGCTTCGGCGCCGATGCCGTCGAGAATGGTGCGGCTGTCGACCTGCGATGCGACGCGGAACGCGATGCGGCTCGGGAAGTTTGCCTTGATCAAGCCGGTGATGACGTTCACGCTCGGCCGCTGCGTGGCCAGAATGAGGTGGATGCCGATCGCGCGTGCCTTCTGCGCCAACATCGCCAGCGGCGTCTCGATCTCTCCCTGCACCGTCATCATGAGGTCGGCGAGCTCGTCGATCACCAGCACGATGTAGGGAACGATGCCGCCCTTGTACTCGAGATCCTCGAACGCGACGTCGGCCCGCTTGACGTTCTTGAGCTTTTGTCCCTCCTGAACTTTGCGATTGAAATCCTGGATGTTGCGCGCGCCATTGGCGGCGAGGAGCTCATAACGATCCTGCATTTCCAACACTGCCCATTTCAAAACTGCCGCGGCATCGCGATTGTCGGTAACGACTTTGTGGCGGAGATGCGGGAGCACGTTGTAAACCGAGAGCTCCACCATCTTCGGATCGACCATCAGGAAGCGCAGCGTCGTCGGCGTGTGGCGATAAACGAGACTGGTAATAAGCGTGTTGATGCAAATCGATTTTCCGGAGCCTGTGGCACCAGCAATCAGCAGATGTGGCATCTTCGCCAGGTCGGCGATGACTGGACGCCCTTCGAGATCCTTGCCGAGTGCGATTGGAAGCGCTGCACGAATATTCTGGAATTCGCGCGATTCGATCAGCTCACGGAACGCGACGATCTCCGCCGTCGGATTCGGAACTTCCACTCCAACGGCTCCCCTTCCCGGAATCGGCGCCACGATGCGGATGCTTTGCGCGCGCATCGCCAGCGCCAGATCGTTGGAGAGATTGGCGATCTGACGGACTTTGACGCCGGCGGCAGGCGCAACTTCGTATTGCGTGACCACCGGTCCAGTCGTGCGACCGACGAGCTCACCTTCGACGCGGAATGTCCGCAGCGCGTCCATCAGCTTGACTCCCATCGCGTCGAGCTCGCGCTTGCCGAAGTCGGCGTTGCGCGGTGGCGGTGGCGTCAACAGATCGGGCGAAGGCAGGTCTTCGTCTGTGAACGACATGCTGTCCGGCTCGAAGGCTTCGATGGCGGCGCTGATTTTTTCGTTCTCGCGCGCGACGTGCACTGCCGCGGGGGTCTTCATCCTGCGGTCTCGTTTCTTCTCGATCGGCAGCATTGGCTCTTCGCTGTCCGGCCGCATCAACGAGTGATCGATCTGCGGCATCTCCTCCGGCGTCGGCTCGAGCAGCGTCGCCGAGACTACGCTCGCCGCGCTGTTCGGCGCGGGAACGACGATCTCCTTGGTTGGATCTAGTCCGGCACGCTCGGCTGGCGTCGGCGGTGCATAGTCCTCGAGCGTTCTCACCCGTTTCGTGACGACTACACGAATCGGATTCCACGACAGAGTCGCGGCCATCAGCACGCTGTAAGCGATCGCCATCAGGATCCACGCGCCCGCGGCTCCGGCAAATTGAAGAACGTAGAAGGCTGAGAACGCCCCCCAGATTCCCGCCAGCGGAGTCGCTTCCCGAATTCCACCCTGGGCGAGTCCGAAGGTGATCGGCAGCAGCACCACCATGCCGAGCAGAAAGACCATCCACGAGCGGTCCTTGCGCTCGCCGAGTCGTCCGAAGAGACGCAAAGCGTGAGCGGCGGGAGCTACTGGCAGAATCGCGGCAGCCGGCCATCCCAGGAGCAGCGCGATCGGATGCGCGAGCAGCGCGCCGACCCAGCCAAAATTGCCTCTTACGTTCCCGTTGCCGTGGAGCTGGGTGTAGCCCTCGGCGGCGAGGGCGCCGGCGAGAAAAATTCCGAAGAGAAGAAAGACGATCCCGCGGATCTCGCGCGCGAGCGCCGACGACGAAGGCTTATCTGGCCCGTTCCGGCCCGAGCTTCGTGATTTGTCGTTCCTGGTAGATCGGGACCACAGGATAGGCGTCCACTTTCGCTGCGGCGGCGAGGTCGTCACCAAATCCTGCTTCCTGGAGCGCTTGTCCGTGGGTCGAGTCTTTGAAGAGTTTCGCGATGTTCTCGCCATATTTTTTCTCGATCAGCACCGAAGCGGATGCAGCGTCGTTCAACTGCATGCCGTCGGCACGCTTTGGAAGCGCCCGGACGTATCGCCCTGCGCAGGCGGCATCCTCGAGGGTAAAGCCGCCTTCTTCCCCCGCGCAGATGATGGCGATGTCCGTATTCGAGCTGGCCGCGACCTTCATCATGGCCAGCACCGCCGTGAAGTTGACGTATGAAGCTATAACTATGTCACGGGCACCTTGTACCCCCAGCAGCGCC
>JBKOVX010000102.1:0-4795 GCA_046724115.1 Gemmatimonadota bacterium
GCCATGAAATACCTTTGCCTGATTTACGACGATGAGGAGATCTTCACCCAGACGCCCAAGCCGGAACTGGACCGAATGATGAGCGAGTACCGTGCATTTGGCGAAAGCATCAAGAAGAGCGGCCATCACGTCGCCGGCTACCAGCTCCATCCCACCAATACGGCGACCACTCTTCGGTCGCGGAATAACAAGGTGTCGACCACCGACGGACCGTTCGCCGAAACGAAGGAGCAGCTCGGCGGATTCTATCTGATTGAAGCGAAGGATCTGAACGACGCACTACAGGTCGCCTCGAGGATACCGTCCGTGAAGACCGGCTCGATCGAGGTGAGGCCCATCGTCGAGCGGCCCCAGGCGAATGCGCAACCCGCTGAAGCCCTGGCCAGCAGCGGCGCTGCGTGAATGGTGGAGAAAGGCGTGACGCACGTGCGCGACCGGGTCGATGCTCTCTATCGCACCGAGTCGCGCCGTGTGCTCGCTACCCTCATCCGCCTCCTCGATGATTTCGATCTCGCCGAGGAGGCGCTGCACGACGCCTTCGCCGCCGCAGTCGAGCAGTGGGAGACAGATGGAATCCCTGCCAACCCTCGCGCGTGGCTGGTGTCGACGGGTCGCTTCAAGGCAATCGACCGCCTGCGGCGAAGCGCTCGCTTCGAGGACGTCGATCCGGCGATGATCGACAGACTCGAAGGAACTTCCGACCCACTGCGAGACGACGACGAGCTCGAAGACGATCGCCTTCGACTCATCTTCACCTGCTGCCACCCGGCGCTGAGCCCCGATGCCCGGATCGCGCTGACGCTGCGTGAGGTCTGCGGTCTGACGACTGAAGAAGTCGCGCACGCCTTTCTCACGCCGCCGCCCACTCTCGCGCAAAGGATCGTTCGCGCGAAATCCAAAATCAGGGAAGCGCGCATTCCCTACGAAGTGCCGGGCCGCGCCGAACTGCCCGACCGTCTCGACAGCGTGCTGCACGTGATCTATCTCGTCTTCAACGAGGGCTATCTCGCCAGCAGCGGTGAGTCGCTCACTCGCGCTGATCTCTCTGGTGAAGCGATCAGGCTCGGCAGACTTCTCGTCGAGCTCCTGCCGGAACCGGAGGTCATCGGGCTTCTGTCGCTGATGCTGCTCCACGAAGCCCGTCGCGCGGCGAGATCGGGTCCGGCCGGAGAGATGATCCTGCTTGAAGGCCAGGATCGCTCGCTCTGGAACCGCGCCCAGATCGAGGAGGGGGTGGATCTCGTCGAGCGCGCGATACAATCGCGTCGCTTCGGTCCGTACACACTTCAGGCGGCGATCGCTGCGGTTCACGCCGACGCAAGCGATGCGCGCTCGACTGACTGGCGTCAGATCGTCGGCCTTTATGATGTCCTGCTGAGAATTGACCCGTCGCCTGTGGTCGAGCTGAATCGTGCCGCCGCCGTCGCCATGAGCGACGGCCCCGAGGCTGGCCTCGCCCTCGTAGACGCGATCCTCGTTCGCGGAGACCTCGCCGATTATCACCTTGCCCACGCCGCTCGTGGAGATCTCTGCCGGCGTCTCGGGCGCGTGAGCGACGCTATCGAGAGCTACGAGACGGCGTTGCGCCTGACCGTGCAGAAATCGGAGCGCAGCTTCATCACCCGGCGACTAGAGGAGCTGCGGCTTACTGCACCTCGATGATACGACTGGATACGGCTGAGGGAGATGCGCCGACTTCCAGTTTCACCGAGTACTTGCCGGTGGGAATCGCTGACAGATCGAGAACGATGGCGCGCGCTGACAGCACTCCGGCTGCTCCGTTTTCCTGCCAGCGCAGCATTAGCGGTGTCAGCTTCGGCGCGATGCGCAGGGCGCGGAACGTACGTCGCAGCAGTCCCTCGTCGATCGGCATGATGGTGAGCGAGATGGGCAGAGCGCTGTCCGCCGGCGCCTTCCCGTAAAGCTCCCAGAAAAGACCGATCTTCGTGTTGCGGCGGAATTTCGTTCCGCCATGGGCGCGCTCGATGGCTTCATTCAGATCGGCAGGCAGCGACGGTGCGCCGTCGACAAATAGCAGATCGGAGACGCTGATCTTCCCGGAGTCGAGTGGAATCTCTGCGAAACCCGATCTCCAGCGCGCCGCGGCCGAGCTGTCATTCGCCAACAGCTCGACACCGACCAGCTGCTCCTTCCACAGGGATGAGACAGTCAGCACGTGCCTCGTCGGAGAGTCTTCCACCTGCGTTTTGGATTCGCGGGTGGCTTCGTCACCCATTGCAATCAGAGCGGCCGCGAATTTCGTCTTGCCGAAGATCGTATCGGTGCCGACATCGAACGCCGCCACGACTTTGGTGGAATCGCCGCGACGAAAACGGGCGACCTGAGCATCCAGTCGCACGAACCCGCGAGTGTACATCGGTGAGTACTGCTCGCGTGGCGGGAACTGATAAATGTCGAACACGGAATCGACGATCAGCGCCAGACTGTCGGGCGGCCGCTGCGTGAGGAAGAAGTGGTACCCGGGCTCGCGCTCGTGACCGGTGACGGCTGGCTGCGCCGACGAATACATGCTCCGCGATGGCTCCTGCGTCCACTTCTCTGCCCAGCCGAAGCGAAGAATCAGCTCGGCGAGATCACCGCCCCAGCTCGAGCCGTAGGTGTTGACCGCATTCTCCTGGAGCAAGGTGTGCAGCACGCGCGAGTAATGTTCAGTGCGACGCTCGTTGCCCGGCGTCATGTACAGCGGATCGGCCACCCACCAGATTCGCGCGTCGGCGGCTTCGCGCTCCCCGCAGGACATCTTGTGGTACGTCCCGCGGATGTCATCGTCCAGAAGCGGCGACAGGTTGTTCCAGTGGCAACGCATCGGCGTCGGCATTCCTTCCAGCGCAGCGGCGAACGCACTGTCAGCCCCCGCAAAATCCCCGCGGACGTGTTGGGCCAGGCCGAGCAGGGCGTCACACCACCATTTGGTCGCCCGGCACGAGCGCGCTACGTCGACCGCCGAGGAATCACTGCTCTCGACGAGATAGCGGATTCGCTGTCCCATGATCCAGTCATCGCCCGGCAGGGAATCCGACGCCTTCTCGAGATCGCGGAGCAACTGTCTGCGCGCGCGAATGATGTCTTTCCCCTCGTCGGGGACGTCGTAGTCCTTGAGATTGGGGTGCCACTCGCAGAACCTGCCGACGATCAGGCAGTGATCCGCGGCCCCGATGTAAAACCGCGGCAGCATTTGGCGCCGGCGACGCTCGAACGACGATTGCAGGTTACGCGCGTGCTTGGCGATCTCCGCCGAGTCGGTGCGGTTCGTATTTCGCGACACCATTTGCGCCAGAGGCTGCGCCGTGGAAACCGGCGCGCACAGCGCGCATGCGACGATTGCTGCCGGGAGTACCAGCCGTAACGAGGCCGTGTACCCTCGGGGGGTCAGGCGCGAGTGAGATTCAGAAAATTCGCCGTAGTACGTATGACAGCACGCTGAACAGGGCCGATATCAGCAGCATTGAAACAATGGGCACGTAGATCCGCACATTTTCCCGCTCGACCCGGACGTCTCCCGGCAGATGGCCGAACCAGCCGAGCCAGCCACGCATCGTCAACAGTCCGGCGACGATGAGTATCAGGCCCACCAGGACGATCAGCTGGCCGAGCGGTCTGTTGCCCACCACTAAATACTTATGCCCGGTACTCGGAGGCGCTACTACTCCTCCGTTTTAGACACCCGTCACCCCGGTGGGGATTGCACGCTTGTCGCACTCCAGCCCGCGTCGATCTGTTTACGGGTGAGGAGTAATCGCCACAGGAACAGCAGGTACAGGATGAGCGCGACCGGGATCGTTGGCTGCCCGTCGATGAACTCGAATATCCACCGCATCACATCGAACAGGGTGGAATAGATCGTCAGCCAGAACGCCGGTTCCAGAAAGGCTCGGCGGCGCATGATGATGCCGATGCAGACGAGAGCCAGCGCCAGCGCGACTATCTGCTCGATCCACCACAGACGTGTCTGGGAGCGCAATGCCTCGCGCAGCGGCGTCCGGCCAAGCGCGTTGATCCAGCCGCCGATCGTGAGAAGCGTTATCAGCGCGGCCAGAACAGTTCTGAAATTGTCGCGCGGAAGGAGGAGAGGGCGCAGCGGCTGAGCGGTCGAGGCTGTCATGGCTGAGGATTGGTTTGGTCGCCCTCCCTTCGATCAAGTTCCGTGCGAGTGGCCGAGTTCGCACGATCCGCTCGAAGCCCCTCGCCGCTCCGCGCAGGGCCCCCAGCTGGTAGTCTGCAGTTGCAGTTCAGGCTTTAGGTGGAGGCGGCCGCCTATCCCGCCCAAACGGATCTCCGAGCAGTGCCTCTGTGTGCAGCGCACAAACCCAGTTCCCATCGCGACGCACCCAGGTCGAGGAATCCGATGCCTCGATGGTGATCGGCTTTCCTTCGACGGTTAGGCTCTCCTTCACCTTGTAGGCGACGATCGCGACGTCTTCGCTCAGAACTCGCACCTGCACGTCGGTCAGGTCGACTTGATGCAGTGTCCAGCCGCCCGCCTGCAGCATATCGGCAAACGCTTTCTGAGAGATGCGCGCGACGCCCTGCGCGCCGGTCACGATGCAGGGATCATCGGTCAGACGCATTGCAGCCTGCACGTCGCGATTCTTGATCGCGTTCCAGTATTGCTTCTCCAGGTCAAGCAGCTGCGCTTCGATCGGTCCTTCAGGCATTCGATTCCTCGTCGACGTCTGGGAATAGATTGTCGCGGAATCTAGCCGTCATCAAGCATCAGCGCTCATAAGAGAAGCAATCCGCGCTTTACGCCGGTCGCCACCGCCTCGGCTCGTGT
>JBKOVX010000109.1:0-3135 GCA_046724115.1 Gemmatimonadota bacterium
CCCCCATTGGGCCCCGACGACGACGATAGTGCGCGTATGTGAATCGAACATTTCGAGGAGAGGTCCTGACGGTGACCGGAGGGGACGGAGGGAGGGCGACGGAAAAAGCAAACGCCCCGAGAGGCTCGGGGCGTTGGTTCAATCTACCCAGCGGAGTGTGCCTGTCAACGCTCCACTGGCGGCGGCGGCGGCACGTTATCGACGAAGGGCGGCGCTTCGTCCGGGCGATGGACGCTCCTTATCGGCAATATCACAGTGAACGTGGAGCCTTTCCCGAACGTGCTCTCGGCGAACACGTGCCCGCCAAGCGCATCGACCAGCTTGCGTGTGATGCTGAGACCGAGGCCGGTTCCGCCGAACTCACGAGTTCGCGATTGGTCGACCTGTCGGAAGTCCTCCCAGATTGACTCCAGATCGGCCTCTCTGATGCCGATACCGGTGTCGCGCACGTCGAAGCGAAGGTCGTCGTCGTCCTTCGTGACCGTCACCCAAATGCCACCCTGGTGCGTGAACTTGACGGCGTTGGAAAGGAGGTTGAGCAGAATCTGCTTGACCTTGGTACGATCGGTATGGAGCACCAGATCCTTCGACGTCAGTTCCACGTTGAAGGTGAGGTGCTTCTTCTTGATCATCGGCTCGATCTGCTGCGAGATCTCGGTCATGATGTCGCCCAGAGTCACGTCGTCGAGGTGCAGCGGCATTCTGCCGGCCTCGATCTTGGCGAGGTCGAGAATGTCGTTGATCAGCGCGAGCAGATGCTGCGCGGCACCCTGGATGCGATTGAGGCCTTCCTCCTGGCGCGGCGTCAGATCACCGTAGATGCGATCGAGCATCAGTGACGCGTAGCCGATGAGAGCGTTGATCGGCGTCCGCAGCTCGTGCGACATGCTGGCCAGGAACTCGGACTTGAGTCGATTCGCTTTCTCCAGCTCGCGCGATTGCCACTGCAGTCGCGTGTTCTGCTCGGCGAGGTCGGCGGTCGCCGCCTGGATGCGCTCCTCGAGCTGACTGGAGAAGGTCTTCAGCTCCTCGTAGAGACGCTCGTTTTCAGCCTGCTCGGTGAGGTCGTGGAGCACCGACACGATCGCCAGCGGCTCGCCGCGCCGATTGAGAATCTTTCCGGAGACGACTTCGACCGGCAGCTCCACGCCGGTCTCGGGAATGTGCAGCTTCATCTGCTCGCGGCGAGCGAGCGCGGGACTGATCGTAAAGTCCGAGATGAAGGTGGTGAACTTCGTATCGTTCGCCTGAATCATCGCCGCCCGTTCCCAGCTCTCGCTGTCGTCTGACTCGAAGAGCTGCTCCGCTTCCTTGTTCATCAGGATGATGTTGGAGCGATCGTCGGTGACGAGAATCGGATCGGCGACGTTTTCCAGAATCAGGTTCAGACGATCGCGCTCTCGCTTGGCATCGATCTCGGCGAGTCTCACGCGTTGCACCTGGCGCTCGAGCTCATTCGACGCGCGGCGCAGGTCGGTGACGTCCCGCAGCACAGAAACGGTCGCCTCGCCCTGTACGCCATGCCCGGCGCCGAGTGGGTGTGTGAGGACCTCGAACAACAGGTCGGTCCCCTCGTCCGGATCGACCAGATTCAACTCTCGCGAGCCGCCGCCCGTCTCCTTCGAGCCCATCGCCGCCTTCGAGAGGTGCGACGTGAACAGCAGATTGTTTATCTCGACAGCGCGCCGTCTTCCCTCGGAATCCTTGTCGGTTGTCGACAGCAGATGCTCGGCGCGCTGATTCTGGACGACGATATCCCGATCGGCGTTGATGATCACGATTGGATCAGGCAGCGAGTTCATGATCGTCGTCAGCATCTCGCGCTGGGCATCCAGCCGGCCCGTGGAGAGACGGAACTCCTCCACCGCGGCCATGCGCGCCAGCACGGGGCCGGCGAGCGATGCCGCGTGCATGAGTGCGCCGAGCATGTCGTCCTCGACCGATGCCTCGAGCAGGATGACTCCGCCGGGGGCGTGTCCGAGTTTTCTGCGCCTATCCACTATCGCACGCCGCCTCACCTGACACCCTGGGAGCGGTATCATCTCCACTTCGGGATCGGTAAGAATCCGCGGACCGCCACGGAACTGCGGTTGTGGGAATGGAATGGCCGTCCATTCGCCAAACGGGATTCCTGGCAGCGGCGCTACACCGTCACAGCTTATCGAATGGAGAGAAAGCGCGGCGACGCTGAGAGGGTTGGAAAGATCCTCCGTCGGCACTGACACGCTCGCGCCGGAGGTGCCCTCGAAACCGAGGCTTGCAGTGGTGATCAACTCTTGCGGCGGGCTGTCCAGCGTCAGGACTATGCCACGGCGCGCACCCACGATGTCGGCAAATTGCGCGAGCATGAAGGTAGCCGCGGTGACAAAATCGGGGGCCTCGGAGATGGCGGAGAGAAGCTCGGCGAGACGTTCTCCGCTGAGTTGCGGACTGGAGGCTACCGCTGCGCTCTCACGCTTCGAGTCGCTCAAGTCGCCGCTTCAGATCTGCATTTTCCGATCGCATCCTTTCCAGCTCCTCGGCTCCGCCGGCAGTCAGCTCGCGCGGGCGCGAACCCGGCGCCGTGAGTCCGACTGCTTCGGAATATTTGAGGTAGGTGTCAATGGATGCGACCACGATTCGTGCTTCGACCGTCGCCAATTCGATGCCGACCAGAGACACCCGAACCCAGGCGTCGATGACGATACCCTTGTCCAGAACGCGATCGAGTACATCGATTAGTGAGCTACCGCTCGGGGAACGTTCAACTGCCATGTCGTGACTCCTGTTCTCTTGCTGCCGAGGCGGCTTGTTGTGTGGACGGTGGAACTGCGGGCCTAGCGTGCGTGCTCAGGCGGGGGTCAGTGCGCCACCAGTTCAGTCCGATCTGCTCGGCTTTGTCGATGGAGCAGATTAGAAGTCGGACCTGAATGGTCAGGAGCTCGACGTTGGCGAGGTTGATCTTGATGTCGCCGACAACGACCAGGCCCTTGTCGAGCACGCGATCGAGAATGTCGACGAGACCGTAGGTGCGCGACGGGGCTACCAAATCTGCCAAGCAGTCGTCTCCGTTCGGCTCGTGCGCCGGGTTATCGTAAGGTCCCTAGGGGGCCCAGGTCGATCTGGAGATCGTCATCGGTCAGACCGAAGATCCCC
>JBKOVX010000270.1:0-3471 GCA_046724115.1 Gemmatimonadota bacterium
GATCAGTGATGACGAAATCCCGGAGCTCCGGGTTGTTGTGTTTCATCTCAATACTATCAAAAGAGGCGTGTGATCGCGTGTGAAACCCGGTGGCGACGGATCGATCGGATTGAACAACATCCTGAGGTCGGTGACGTGTACCTCGATGAGCTCGCAGTTCGCGGGGATAACGTCGCCAACGGCCAGATCGCTTGCCATTCGAGGGAATTATGTCGCCTCAGGCAGTCGAGTCAAATCACTTCCTACGAATACCCTCGGAGCTGCTATCGGGAGCGATTCGCCGCTGCCAGCGAACCCGCATACGCGGCTACCGCGATCATGTCGTCAACTGGCATCCCGGATACGACGGCCTTCATCGGTTGCGAAGCGGGCGTGGACCTCGCACCCGTCTTGAACCCGACGAGCTGTCGCACGATGTAGGTGGGGTACCGCCCGGCGAGCGGCGGAATGAGTCCCGCGCCGAGCAGCTTTGCGCCGTGACAGGTGACGCACGCAGTGGTGAGTCCGTTGGTGCCGGTTGTCGCGATGAAGCGTCCTCGCTTGATGCTACCCGGCGGGACGTACGCGACATAGGTGATCTCGTCATCGCGGAGCTCGTGGCGTTCGAAATCGGGCGGCCCCTCAACGATGCGGCGGCCGATCGGCTCGGTTCCTTTTCCCGGGGCACGTGCGTAGACGAACCCGGCCTCGCGCATCTGTGGAATGCGCGCTGACTCGATTACCCGAACTCGCGGTCTGGTTTTCAGTCGCGAAAAATATTGCGCCGCGGATGCGATGTCTTCTGGCGTGGCATTCATCGCAACCGTGTGCATGCTGTTGCCGGGGACATAACCGGGTGACGCGCTTCGCCGCGCAGAAGTTCGGAAGGCCTCCATTTCCGCAACGATGTAACTGTCGGGCAGACCTGCGAGCGTCGCGTTCTCGGGTCGCCCCGTTCCATTCGGGAGATGGCAATACGCGCAGGCAAACAGTTTCGGCGCCCGCCCGTGCGCAACGACATCGGGCATCGCCGGATGTCCGCTCGGATGCCAATCCGGTGGGGCGAATCGATCGACGACCTGTGGAAGTGTGAACCGCGCCGCGCTGTTGGGGACGCGATGCAACCGCGCGCTATCGGCAACCGTTGAGTCCGGTTGACTGCCGGGGAAAGCCCAGAGCGGAATGTCGGAGGTTTCCTGGCCGACGGCAAAGGCGACCGTAATGACCGCGATTGTTATCGGCACCACCGGCGCCAGTGAACGCAAGCTCGAAAATCTTCTCATTGAAGTCCAGCAAATTCACCCAACGCAAGCCACTTGTCGAGAACGTCTGCAGATCCACGGCGTGATTACTCCCAGCGCCAACTGTCGACAGCGGTGCACGACGCATCCCGTGACGCTGGAGCGCGCCGGCGATAGTTTGACGTATGGCGTGGAATCGCCGACTCGTGTCGCGCAGGGTGAGAATCTGAGTTCTCCAAGGGATAACCGACTTCGCGTCGTCTGGCCGGCACTCGCGTCAGCTCTCCTTTTCGGAGCCAGCGCTCCGCTTGCCAAGTTATTGGTCACCGATACCGCGCCCCAACTGCTGGCGGGTCTTCTTTACCTGGGCTCGGGTGTGGGACTGGGACTGCTTTGGCTGCGGAGGCGAAGCCACGAGAACGCTCAGCGTGAGACTTCGCTCAAGCGCCGCGACATCCCGTGGCTGGCCGGCGCCGTCACTTTCGGGGGCGCGCTTGGGCCAGTTCTGCTGATGATCGGGCTGGCGCGCACGCCGGCCGCGAGCGCTTCGCTGTTGCTCAATTTCGAAGGCGTCTTCACCGCGCTGCTGGCGTGGTTCGTCTTTCACGAGAACTTCGACCGACGAATCGCGCTCGGCATGCTCGCGATCGTGGCGGGAGGCCTCGCGCTTTCCTGGCAGGGCCGACTCTCGCTGGGAGGGATCGCGGGACCACTCGCTGTTGTGGGCGCGTGTCTTTGCTGGGGAATCGATAACAACCTGACGCAGAGAGTATCGATTGGTGATCCCGTCCAGATCGCAATGATCAAAGGACTCGTCGCCGGTAGCGTCAACACAACCCTTGCATTTTTGCTTGGCGCGAGCTTACCAGCAGCACCTCGGGTAGCGAGCGCCATGGCGGTGGGTTTCCTCAGCTACGGCGTGAGTCTGGTGCTTTTCGTGCTCTCGCTGCGACGCCTCGGCACGGCGCGAACGGGCGCCTATTTCTCCACTGCTCCCTTCGTCGGTGCGGCGTTGTCCCTGGCGCTCTTCCGGGAGCGCCCCGGCACCCTCTTTATAGCTGCAGCCGTACTGATGGGTGCCGGCGTCTGGCTACACTTAACCGAGCACCACGAGCACGAGCATCGCCACGAGACGATGGATCACGAGCACGCGCACGTTCACGACGAGCACCATCAGCACGTCCATACATCAGACGATCCCCCGGTGACGGATCCCGTCGCGCACACGCATCGGCATCGACACCAGCCGCTGGTGCACTCACACGCGCATTACCCGGACATCCATCACCGCCACCCACACGACTGAGCCAGCCTTCCACACCATGAGTTACGCCCTCCCGGCCGCGATCGCCGCCTTGCCGCTCCAGCTGTTGCCGGCTCTCGCCGGAGCTCAGGCTCCCAGGCCAGCGTGTTATGCAACTCGGACATCGATGACAACGGCGTCGTGGCGAGCGCCGGCGCCCGCCTCGCAAATCGCACCTGGCGCGGGGCTCAGGCTGGTACGCGAAGTCCCGCTGCCGGGACCGGCGAACCGTTTCGACTACCAAAGCGTAGACGCGTCGACCGGCCGCATCTACATGAACCACATGAATGCCGGACGCACCATCGTCTTCGACGCGAACACCTCGAAGGTGATCACGGAGATCATGGATCTTCCACGCGCGACAGGAGTGTGGGCCGTGCCGTCGCACCACCAGGTCTACGTCTCAGCCGCTGGTGCACACGAAGTCGCGATTATCGATGATCGGACGCTCAAGATTGTTGCGCGCGTGGGCGGTATTCGATTCCCCGATGGCATCGCCTACGCAACCGAAGCGGATAAAGTGTTCGTCTCGGACGAGTCGGGCGGCGCCGACGTCGTGATCGATCCCAACACCATGAGGAAGCGCGCGAAGATCGAGCTTGGTGGTGAAGCTGGAAACACGCACTACGACTCTGTGTCACACTGTGTTCTTGTAGCCGTGCAGACGAGAAATCAGTTGGCGGCAATCGATCCGGTGAGCGAGCGCGTCGTACAGCGCTACGATCTGCCCGGTTCCGACGGCCCACACGGCTTCACGCTCGACGAACCGGATCGTCTCGCATTCATCTCGAGCGAAGGCAACGGCAGCCTCGCTGTTGTGGATCTTCGGTCGATGAAGGTCGTGCAGACACTCAAGGTTCCGGACGATCCCGACGTGCTGGCGTGGGATCCGTCGTGGCGCCGGTTGTACGTCGCGGCGGAATCAGGCGCGCTCTCAGTGTTCTGGCT
>JBKOVX010000087.1:0-7146 GCA_046724115.1 Gemmatimonadota bacterium
AGATTGGGTCGAACTTAACTATGCCGCGCCGAAAAAGGCGAAGTAGGAGCTTCGAACTGCGGGCTGATGCGGATTGAGGCGTGCGGACCAACTAATCAATCCGGAGTGCGGACTAATTGAGGACTCCGGACCTACTGCGGAGCGCGGACGACTGCGGAGTGCGTTAGCCGGGTCGAGTTCGCGCTAGTCCGAAATAAGTCCGCCGCTGTCCTCAGTTCGCAGTTAGTACGCATTCCTCACTTAGTCCGCACTCCTCACTTAGTCCGAAGTCCGGACTGATTGGTTAGTCCGCACCCCTCAATCCGCATCAGTCCTCGCTCCGCAGTCCTCAGGTGTTGGGTTGACAGGCATTTCCGCGAGCCCTACACTACCTCGCTTATGGCCAAAATTGATATCGCGAATGGGCCGCGAACGGGGCGCGAGGGTGGTGCGCGTCGCTCGTGGCTGTATTGGACCGTCGCAACAATTGTGTTGCTCGCTGGCTTCGCCGATCTGGCGAGAGGAGGGGAGACGCTTGCTCCGATCCTCCTGGTTATCGGGTATTGCGTCCTCGTCCCCCTGGCCATTCTTCGGTGAGGAGATGGGCTCGGTTTCTGCACCGGGCGAGTAACTCAGTTGGTTAGAGTGCCTGCCTTACACGCAGGATGTCGGGGGTTCGAGTCCCTCCTCGCCCACTAAGCGCTCAAGGGACCCACGGATTGGGAGGTGGGGTAAGATGTTTACCGATTTGGAGGTTATACCATTGAAGGTAAGACTACGTCATTCCGGCCTCGTCCTCACCGCGCTCGCCACCATGGTAGCCGCGCCGCTGCTGGCGCAGAGCACCAAAACGGGCGATCGCGTCATGATTCCTACGCTCCAGAGCTCGGACAAGGAGCTTGGGGTGCAGGCGGCCGAAGCCATTCGCAACCAGCTCCAGAAGCAGACCAACATTCGGGATCTGGTCGTGGTTCCGAAAGCGGACATAAATAACAGCCTGACGTCTTCCGGCTATTCGACTACCGAAGCATTGGCGCCGGGTGATGCCAAGGCATTGGCGACGCTCGTTCGCGCGCCGCAGTATCTCGAAGGCTCGATCACCAAGACGCCGACGGGTTACAAGATCGATTCGCGCCTCATCATCTCGCGCGACATGACCAAGGGTCAGGCTCTGCCGAGCGCTCAGGCAGCGAAGCTCGACGACGCGGCCAACCAGGTCGCCAAATCGATCAGGGATGCGCGTCGCCAGTTACCTGCCGAAGAGACGTGTCACAACGACGTCGCCCAGGGCAAGTATCAGGAAGCAGTGGCCGCCGCGCGTCAGGGGCTGAACGGTTACCCCAATGCGAACATCGTGTTGGCGTGCCTCGCAGAGGCCTACAACGCCCTCAAGAATCCGGACTCAGTGATAGCGGTCGGTGAGCGTATTCGTGCCACCGATCCCCGCAACGTTCCAGCGCTCAAGCTGCTGGCCGAGACGTACGGGGCCAAGAACGACACCACGAAGCGCCTGCAGGTGTTGAGTCAGCTCGCCGCCGCCGATCCTACGAACATTCGACTCATTCAGGATGTGGTCGCGGACATGGCGAGACTCGGTCATCCGGAGATGGCGGTTCCGCTGATGCGGGACCTGCTGCAGAACAATCCGGGCGATCCGGCACTTCTGAATCTGGCATGGCTCGTCTACCTGAACGCGCAGCAGTACCAGAATGCGATCGACGTCGGCACCGAAATGGTTCGCGTCGACACGGCAATGGCAACGGCGGACTACTACTCACGCCTTGCGGCCGCGTACCTCGCCATCAATCAAGCCCAGAAGGCATCTGAAGTCGCGGCTCTGGCGGCGAGAAAGTTCCCCGGCGATTGCAGCATTCAGCTCTTTAACGCTCAGGGACTGTACAAGGCGGGTCAGCTGCAGCAGGCAGAGGATGCCGCAAAGAAGGCCGTTGCCTGCAATCCCAAAGACGCGCGAGGGTACTTCCTGCTGGCGACGATTCAGAGTTCTCTGAACAAGCTGGACGACCTCGCCACTACACTCCAGACGGCCAGGACAAACGGTGCGGATCCTGGCTCACTCTCCCAGCTGGCGCTCAAGGCTGGAAGCGACGCATACAAGACCGCCACCCAAACGAAGGAGATTGCCGATTACCAGAAGGCGATCAGGTTCCTTCAGCTCTCTGACCAGTTGCAGTCGTCCGCGGATGCGAAGTTCCTGATAGGTGCGAGCGCTTTCTCCGTTGGCCAAACAGCGACGATCACGGCGAACGAGAAGCGAAGCTGCGACCTGGCACGGACGGCTCGTGATGCGTTCAACCTCGCCTCACTGAATCTTCCAGCCGGCGGACAGAAATATCCGAACGAGGCCGCTCAGCTCTTGACGGCGATCCCGCAGTTCACGCCCGCTGTCGACAATGAGGTGAAGCGCTTCTGTAAGTGATTGACTCGGACACCGTGGCCGGCCGGTGGGACACGTCCTACCATGCGCCGGTCATGGTCGATGAGGTTGTCGGGCTGTTCAGGGGCGCGAGACGGATTCTGGATTGCACGCTGGGTGGAGGTGGGCATACCGAAGCATTGTTGGCATCGGGCGCCTCCGTCGTCGCGGTGGATCGCGACGAGGCAGCAATAAACGAAGCGAGAAAGCGGCTGGCGTCCTATGAGGCGTCAGGCCGCTTTCTGGCTTTACGGGCTGATTTCGGCGAGATCGAGCGCATTCCGGAGCTCCAAGGACGCTCGTTCGACGGCATCCTGGCCGACCTCGGAGTGTCCTCCCACCAGATCGATGCCGACGATCGGGGTTTTTCTTTTCGCCCGGGCGCGTTACTCGACATGAGGATGGACCGTCGAGGTACTGGCACCGCCGCCGATTTGCTCAACACCCTCGATGAAGCCGACCTATCACACGTTTTCCACGACTACGGAGACGAGCCACGCGCCGGCCGGCTGGCGCGGGAGATCGTGCGTCGTCGCCACCGAAAGCCGATGCGCGTGAGCGACGATCTCGTCGACGCGATCCGCGGCGCGTACGGTGCGCGCACGGGGCCGGGTGACTTCGCGCGGCTCTTTCAGGCGGTTCGCATCGCCGTCAACGACGAACTCGGTGCGCTGGAGAGGGCGCTGCCACTCCTGCGTGACAAGCTGGAGCCCGGCGGAATTCTGGCGGTGATCTCTTACCACTCTGGTGAGGACCGCCTGGTGAAGCACACGATGCGCGAGTGGAGCCTCGATTGCGTGTGCCCACCGAAGCAACCGACTTGCACCTGTCGGGGCAAGCGACTCGGAGATCTGGTGACGAAGCGAGCGGTCAAGGCGAGCGAGATCGAGACATCGAAAAATCCGCGCTCACGCAGCGCGAGGTTGCGCGCGTGGCGAAAAGCGGCCTAGGCATGCGGGGCCGGAGTCTCGTCGCCATCGTGCTCGGCGCATTTGTGTTGATCGCCCTCGCCATCGTCTGGCGCAGGACCATCGGCATCAGCCAGTCCGAGCGCCTGGCATCGCTCGACGCCAAACGCGTCACGCTCGAGAGCGAGCGCGCCAGACTCGAGGCTGAAATTCGCGATGCATCGAGCCGGCAGAATCTCGGATCGACCGTCGAGCGCCGCCTCGGCATGCACGTCCCCACCGATAAGCAGGTCGTCATACTTCCAAGAGCGCGTCAGTAATGAAACGTCCGAGCCGCACCGCGATCGTCCACGGCTTCTTCGTCCTGTTTGCCCTCACTCTCGTTGCCCGCGCGGCGAAGGTTCAGGTGGCCGAGGGCAAACAATGGACAGCGCGCGCCAAACGGCAGCATTTCTTCGCTTCAGCGATGTCGGCTCCGAGAGGCGAGATTCTCGACGCCAGCGGCAACACCCTCGTCGAGAGTCGGGAGATGACTCGCGTGGCTGTTGCGCTGCCGGAAATTCGCGACACGGCGTTCGTTCTCAAGGCGCTCCATCGTGCGCGCGTCGACGCCGACGCCGTCCACGCCGCGATCGCGCGTCGTCGGCGGTGGATCGACTTGCCCGGTCTCTACAACACTGCTGATTTGGCATCGATATCGAAATTGAACGGGATTCATCTCACGCCCGTGCTTCAGCGCGTTTATGCCAACTCGAGCGGCATCCAGCGCATCATCGGCAGCCTCGACGGGCGGGGAAACCCGATTGGTGGACTCGAGCTTTCACTCGACACTCTGCTGCGCGGCGACTCCGGAAGAGTCAGGCTGGCGAGAGACAGAGACGGACGGGCGCTCGATTCTCCCGATGGGTGGACGGATCAGCCGAAGGCTGGCTCGACAGTCGTCCTGACCATCAACAACACACTGCAAGACATCTGCGAGCGTGAGCTTGCGATCGCGGTGGACAGTCTGCACGCGGATGGCGGCGACATCGTCGTGATGAATCCGCACACAGGCGAGATCCTGGCGATGGCGAGCAATCGCACCGGCCACACCGCCTTTGCGAACACAGCGGTCACGGAGCCATTTGAGCCCGGGTCCACACTCAAGCCATTTGTTGCCGCATCATTGTTGGAGAAGGGTAAGGCGCGTCCGACCGACGTCGTCAACACCCACAATGGCCAGCTCGAGCTCGATGGTCGCGTCATCAACGACATGCACAAGGCGCCGTCGCTTTCTCTCGCTGACGTCATTCGCTACTCCAGCAATGTCGGCATCGTCGAATTCGGCCAGCGCCTGACGCCTCGCCAGAAATACGAAACGTTTCGCGATCTCGGATTTGGGATGCCGCTCGGCGTGCCGCTTCCCGCCGAAGCGTCCGGAACGCTGCGCGAGCCGCGCCAGTGGTCGAAGCAGTCGAGCGCGTCGATCCTCATGGGCTACGAGATCGCAGTCACCCCGCTGCAGCTCGTGACTGCCTACGCGGCGATAGCCAACGGCGGCGAGCTGATGGAGCCACATCTGGTGAAGGAAGTCCGTTCTGTCGAGGGCAAAACCGTCTATAGCTCCGAGCCGCGTGTTATCAGGCGCGTGATGTCGTTCGAGACCTCGCGAACGGTTCAGCAGATGCTCCTCGCCGTGGTGCAGGAAGGCACGGCGACGAAAGCGGACCTGGCGACGTTCGAGGTTGCCGGAAAAAGCGGAACGGCACGTCGCACATCTCAGAACGCGGGCTACACAACCGGCAACTACACTGCATCGTTCGTCGGATTGTTTCCCGGCAACGATCCTCAGTACGTGGTGCTGGTCAAGCTCGATAGCCCCAAGGGTGGACATTACGCGGGTGGCGACATCGCTGCGCCTGTAACGCAGATCGTGCTGCGCGCGGCGCTCTCCGCTCGGGACGCCGCGCTCAATCGTGAGGACCTCGCCGCCTCGGAGAAGGAGGCTGCGCAGGATAGAGCTTCTCGCGATGCGACGGGATCGTCGACTCGGAGCCGGGAGGCGGCTTCGATCGCCGTGGCGGAGCGATCCGAGAAGCCGAATCCGCAGTCCTACGATCCAAATCGAAACCTCGCCAAACGCGATCCCCAGGAGGCCGTGCCACGCTACGTCGTCGACCTGCCGGCGCCGCTCAAGACGCCGCCCCCGCCGACTGCGCCGCGCGCCGTACCCGACGTTCGAGGCATGTCGACCAGAGAGGCGGTGCGCGCGCTCCACAACGCCGGATTCCGCGTCCGGCTGCAAACGGCCGCCGCGACCGGCACGTCGCCAGCGGCCGGCTCGATCGCGCCACCGGGAACCATCGTTCAGCTGACGCGCCCTCTCGAATGAACGTGAACGTAGAGGCGATAAAGGCCGCACTCGCCGAGCGCGGCTTGCTGGTCAGCGTGAAAGGGGAAATTCCAAGCGAAGCGAGTGGTATCGCCGACGATAGCCGTAAGGTCGTTGCGGGCGGCGTCTTTATAGCTGTGCGAGGCTGGAACAGCGACGGCCACGATTTTCTGGACTCCGCGGCCAAGGCTGGCGCCAAGATGGCGATTGTCGAAGATCCTTCGAGAACAGCGTTGCCTGCGCTTACCGTTCGGGAGGGGCGACGCGCGGCCGCGCTTGCCGCATCGATCGCGTATGGTGAGCCGGCGCGCGATCTCCGACTGCTTGGCGTTACAGGCACCAATGGCAAGACGACAACGACGTCGATCATGCGCCACCTTTTCGATGATGGCCGCGCATCGAGCGCGTCGATCGGAACGTTGGGAGTATTGGTGGGAAGCGACGCGGAGGTCGTCCCCGGCGGAAGCGGACTTACAACGCCTGGCCCGGTCGAGCTGCAGCGCGTGTTGCGAATGCTCGTCGATCATGGCGTGCGGACGGTGGCGATGGAGGTCTCGTCGCACAGCCTCGACCAGCACCGGATCGACGGACTCGAATTTGACGTCGTCATTTTCACCAACCTCACTCGGGACCACCTCGATTACCACGGCACGATGGAGAGCTACTTCGCCGCAAAGGCGCGTCTCCTGGATTATCTGAAGCGCGGTGGGACGGCCGTCGTCAACGCCGATGCACAAGAGTGGGGAGCCCTCCGCATGCGCTCGCGTCCGGTGACGTTCGGAGTGCACTCCGCAGCGGATGTGCGAGCGGAGGGCGTGCGGCTTACGCCCCGCGGAAGCGAGTGGAGACTGGTCACGCCGCGCGGCGCAGCCGCGGTGACACTGCCGCTGATCGGAGACGTGAACATCGAGAACGCACTCGCCGCCGCAGCCAGCGCTTTCGCCCTCGGGGAGTCGCCGGAGTCGATCGCGGAGCGCCTCGGCAGCGTTCCCCAGGTTGCGGGGAGGCTCGAGATCATTTCCACGACTCCGACCGTATTGCGAGACTATGCTCACACTCCCGACGCACTCGAGCGCAGCCTCAAGACTGCGCGCGCGTTCACTCGCGGGAAGCTGATCGTCGTCTTTGGCTGCGGGGGCGACCGCGACAAGGGCAAGCGCCCGCTGATGGGCGCGATTGCCGAACGCGACGCTGATTGCGCTATTGTTACTAGCGACAATCCGCGAACCGAGGATCCCGATGCCATCATCGATGACATCGAGGCCGGGATGCGAAGTTCGCAGCACGAGCGCGTTACCGACAGGTTGAGCGCCATTCGACGCGCGATCGATCTCGCCGGCGACGGTGACATTGTGCTGCTGGCGGGGAAGGGACACGAGACGTACCAGATTCGGGGCACGACCTCATATCTGTCTCTTATACACATCTCCGAGCCCACGAGACACATGAGTGAA
>JBKOVX010000074.1:0-2429 GCA_046724115.1 Gemmatimonadota bacterium
AGATGTGTATAAGAGACAGCTTCTCGACTGACCATGCTCTCCAGCTCGGCGTTCGATCGCAGATCACTGAGGCGCGTCGAGACGAGATAAGCCGTGACGACAATCGCCAGAATCAAAAACCCCGCGAACCACTTCCCCACCGGCGACTGGGCAAAGGAGTGGACGCTCGAGATCACCCCACTCCGCGTGATGAACGTGCCGAATATCGAAAGCAGGAAAGCGCTGACGACGAGAGTGACGTTCCACTTGCGTAGCATCCCCCGCTTTTCCTGCACCATGATGGAGTGCAGGAACGCCGTGTTCACCAGCCACGGCAGCAGCGACGCGTTCTCGACCGGATCCCACGCCCAGTACCCACCCCAACCGAGCTCGACGTACGCCCACCACATGCCGAGGACGATTCCTACGGTGTTGAAGAACCACGCAAGCAATGCCCAGCGCCTCACCGCCGCCAGCCATTCTGCGTCGAGTCTGCGCGTAAGGAGCGCCGCGATCGCGAATGCGAAAGGAATCGACGTCCCGACGTAGCCGAGGTAGAGATTCGGCGGATGGATCGCCATCCCCGGATTCTGGAGCTGCGGATTCATTCCGCGACCATCGACTGGAATGAAGTCCAGTCGCTCGAATGGATTCGAGCCGAGGCAGATCGTCGCCAGGAAGAAAAGCAGAATGAGTGCGAGCGTGCCGGTCACGTACGGCATCAGCTCGCGATTGCGCGTTCGATTGGTGTAGAGCGCGATCGCCGAGTAGATCGAAAGAATAAGCGCCCAGAACAGCAGCGATCCCGACTGTCCACCCCAGAACGCGGTGATCGTGTAGACCTTGGGCAGATTCGCGCTGGTGAACGAGGCAACGTATTTGATCGAGAAATCGTGGGTGAGCAGCGCGGTCCACAGTCCGAGCGACGCCAGCACCACCATCGCCAGCGTCGCGTACATTGCGCGCTCACCGCTCTCGATGAGATCGCCGCGGCGCATTTGGCCGCCGGCAAACGACACTGTCGCCGCCCAGGCCGCCATGAGGAGCGCGACCCAGAGCGACAGCTCTCCAACGAGAATCATGCCCTTCGTACTCCCGTCATCGCTTCGTAGTGTCCTTCAGCGGCGGTGCCGGTTTGAAGCTCGACGGAAGAGCCGTTCCCGTCGCGTTGCTATGAACCTCCACGATGTCCGCTTTCATCGTGGCGAGTTTGCCCAGCAATTCGTTCTTCTCGCGGTCGGGTACTTTGTAGTCGTTGAGCGCCGTCGTCAGATCTGCGACAAGAGCGTCAAACTCCCCGTCGGTCACCTTCATGTTTCGGTGCGCTTCTTTCATCGAGCGGCCGGTGTAAGTGCACGGACCACCGGTCGCTGCGCAGACCTGATCCACGAGCTCTGTCTTCACGCGCGGTATGTTGGTCTTGGCGAATTTCTTGTTGATCCGCGGATCGGCTGCAACGTGTGACACGAAAGTGTCGATAACTGCGGCGATCGCAGACTTGCCGCCGAGCCTGTCATACAGCGACTTGTTGGCGCTGGTGTCAGGCGCCATTGCGCTTGTGCTGCTCGCGACCACGCTGTCACCCGTGGCCTGCTGATCCTTTTTGGCACAGCCAGCTAGGCCGAGAAAAGCAAACCCAAGCCCAACTGCGGTGAGGCACCGCCTGCTCAGACGATTTCGCATACGCTCCCCCTCCCCCGTGATTTATGTCGGCCTGCCTGACAACGCTGCATCGCTGACTCTAGGTGGAAACAGTCTTCTGACCCTGTTTGTATCCCGGAGTCTGCTTGTATTTGTCGGGAGCGTTCTCGTATCGCGACGCGCATTTGGCGAGGAGCGTCGTGGCGCGGAAGGTATTGTCGCGGCCGAGTCTTCCTTCGACGACGACATCGACGCCATCGGTGAAGGTGTCGGGAGTGATGCCGCGATAGACCACATTATAGGTCTGCGCGCCATCGGTCATCTTGAACGCGACCTCGCGTCCGCCCGGGTCGCGCACGATCGAGCCGTTCACAACTCTCGCGCCAACCTTGACGCCGGTGTTGTAGAAGGTCGGATCCGTTTTGGTTTTCGCCGAGAGCTCGCCGGGCGTGAGATAGTAAACGCCGGTGTCGCGGATGGCGCTCGCGGCCAAGTATCCGGCAGTCCCGATCACCAGGACGCCGCCGATGATGAACTTTGTGCGTGGCTTCACGACTTGAATATATCGCCGCTCTACGTCATGTGACGTATTGGGCCGTCCCCTGCGTATTTATACCCTAGTCTCGCATGAAGCGGCCTCTCAAAACTCCCGAGGCCTGCTGGGAACCGACCAGTCAGAGGAGAAAAGCCATGCGCTTCAATCGAATTCTGTCCGCGGCTGCTTTGATGGTTCCTGGAATCGTGGGCGCACAGGCGCCGAGCCCCGAATGGCCAATCGCACCCGGATCGCGCGTGAGACTTGTCTCTCC
>JBKOVX010000183.1:0-5728 GCA_046724115.1 Gemmatimonadota bacterium
CCTTCATCTCGAGCGTTCTGCTCAATGCTCCCTGAGTAGCGTTGTCGAGACCCGCGATCCCCGCAACGGTCGGGTTTTCCTGAAGAGCGATTACGAGCAGGCTGGTTCCGACTTCTGCCGGACTCGCCGAGTTGATGCTTACGGTGAGCACCAGCTAGCTCTTCATTCCGGCAATCACCTGATCGCCAAAGGCAGAAGTTGAGACCTCGGTCGCGCCGGGCATCTGTCGCGCGAGGTCATAGGTCACGCGCTTCGATTTGATGGCGTTCTCTACCCCCTTGATGATCAACTTGGCGGCCTCGTTCCAGCCCATGTAATCGAACATCATCACGCCGGACAGAATGACGCTACCCGGGTTGATCTTGTCGAGGTTGGCGTACTTGGGTGCCGTACCGTGTGTCGCCTCGAATACGGCGACGCCGTCACCAACGTTGCCGCCGGGGGCAATGCCGAGCCCGCCTACCTGCGCCGCGGCTGCATCCGAGAGATAGTCGCCGTTGAGATTTGGCGTGGCGATCACAGAGTACTCGGATGGGCGGAGCAGCAGCTGCTGGAACATCGAGTCGGCGATTCGATCGCGCATGACGATCGCGTCGGCGCGAGCGGTTTGTCCGCCCTTCGCGAGATCTGCCTCGGTCGTCGTGTCCTCGGGAAACTTCTCGCGCGCCACTTCAGAGCCCCAGTCGCGGAAGGCTCCCTCAGTGAACTTCATGATGTTCCCCTTGTGCACCAGCGTCACCGATTCCTTCCCCTTCTCGATCGCGTACTCGATTGCCATGGCGACGAGACGCTTCGAGCCGAACTCCGACATTGGCTTGACGCCGAGCGCCGATTTCTCACGGATCTCGGTCTTGAATTCCTTGCGCAGATACGCCGCCAGCTTTTCCGCTTCCGGCGAGCCCGCCTTCCACTCGATTCCGGCGTAGACGTCTTCCGTGTTCTCGCGGAAGATCACCACATCGACCTTCTCCGGCTCCTTGACCGGCGCGCCGACACCCTCGAAGTAGCGAACCGGGCGGATGCAAGCGTACAGGTCGAGGACTTGTCGCAGGGTGACGTTGAGCGATCTGATTCCACCGCCGACCGGAGTGGTGAGTGGTCCCTTGATCGAGACGCGGTACTCCTGCATCGCGTCGACCGTCTCCTGGGGGAGCCAATCCTGAAACTGCTTGAAGGATTTTTCGCCGGCGAATACTTCCATCCAGGCGACCTTTCGCTGGCCCTGGTACGCGCGCTCGACCGCGGCGTCGAAGACCCGAACCGACGCCCGCCAGATGTCGGGGCCGGTACCATCGCCTTCGACGAACGGGATGATGGGATTATCGGGAACGGACAGCGCGCCGCTCTTGTAAGTGATCCCCTCTCCGCGCGTGGGAACTTTGGCGAACTTATACTTCGTCATTGGCTCCTGAGTACGAGTGCGAATCGCCAAATGTAGTGCAACGGCGCCCTGCACAAAACCTTGTTACATACCAGCAGAACTGCTGCGAATCGCGTATTGGGAATAATGTCGAATCCAAGCAAGCTTCTCCAAGTCGTTTTCATTGGCGTCGTACCATGCGCTCTCGCCTGCGGAACGCCACGGGTGAACGGAGTTGCCGGGGCATCGCCAGCGCCGAACGTGCCCTGGACGCCGCCGCCGGGAGCGGTCAAGCCGGAGCCGCTCGTGACGCGGGCGCAAATCACCGCCGTGCCTCCTGACCTTCAGCAACGAATTCAGCAACTCACTCTCGTCGATGTCGTCGACCTGGCACTGCGCAACAACCCTGCAACCCGCGCTTCCTGGTCGCAGGCTCGTGCTTCGGCCGATCTTCTTGGCTCGGCCCGTGGACAGTATTTCCCTACCGTCAACGGGACCGCCGCCGTCTCGCGCATCAAGTCACCTGCAACCAACGCTCGCCCGGCCGGAATCAGAACCGAGTACGGACCGCAGGTCTCACTCAATTACCTGCTGCTCGACTTCGGCGGTCGGTCCGGCTCTATCGAGCGCGCACGCCAGAACGTGTTTGCGGCCAATCTCTCTCACAACGCAACCATTCAGAACACGGTGTTGCAGGCGCAGGTTGCGTACTTCACTTATATGGCGACGAGTGCGCTCCTCGCCGCCGAGAAGACCGCGGTCGCAGAGGCACAGGCGAGCTTGAACGCCGCGCAACAGCGCAATCGTGTCGGACTGGCGACGATCGCCGACGTGCTGCAGGCGCGCACTGCTCTCTCCCAGGAGCAGCTCAATCTCGAGACGATCCAGGGTAATCTTCAGGCGGCTCGCGGCGGGCTGGCGGCAGCGCTCGGGCTTCCGGCGAACCTCCCGTTCGATCTCCAGCCGATCAGCGGACCCGTGCCAGTGCGGACCCTCGGAGAGAGCGTCGACAGCATCATCAACGCCGCGCTCCAGAACAGACCGGATCTCGCAGCCGCGCGGGCACAGGCAGCAGCAGCGTACTCCCAGGTGCGCGTCGCTCGGTCAGCCGAATTTCCTTCCCTCAATCTTACAGGGAACGGCGCTCGCACCTACACGAGCCCGTCCACTTTCGCCGGGCCATCATACAGCGTGTCACTCGGACTTTCGATTCCCATCTTCAACGGCTTCTCGCATCAGTACGACGTCGCCGCCGCTCGCGCGCAAGCCGACGCCATCTCGGCGCTCGCCGATCAAACGCGGCAACAGGTCGTTACGGAAGTTTTCGTTTCGTACTACGCGCTGCAGACCGCGCAGCAGCGAGCTACGACAGCCGACGACCTCCTGGCGAGTGCTGAGCAGTCGGCTCAGGTCGCCGCGGGCCGGTACCGCGAGGGAGTCGGCAGCATTATCGATCTACTCACCGCGCAGACTGCCCTCGCCAATGCGCGCGCGCAAAACGTTCAGTCGCGCTGGGAGTGGTACACATCGCTGGCGCAACTCGCCCATGACGCCGGTGTACTTGGAGTGCACGGCGATACGCCCTTCACATTTTCCGCAGATTCGACTTTGTCGCGCCCAAATCCTACGCCGGCCACTAAATGAGCAAGCGCGACCCCAGGCTCCTGTTTCTCGCTCTGTTCGTCGTGGGAAGCGCGGCATGTTCCAAGAAGGATCCGCCGCAGCAGCCGAGCATCCCGGTGGCCGTAACCACTGTGCGACGGGCGACGGTACCGTACGTGGTGACAGCGAATGGCGTGGCGGAGCCGATGCAGACCGTTGCCGTTCAGGCACAGGTCAACGGGATTCTCCAGCGCGTCAACTTCTCGGAGGGCCAGGCCGTCCAGGCGGGACAGGTCCTGTTCCAGATCGATTCGCGTCCCTACGTCGCGGTCCTCGATCAGGCGCGGGGACAGCTGGCGCGCGACGAAGCGATGGCTGCCAACGCTCGACGTGACGCCACGCGCTACGCCGCGCTGGTCAAAGAAGGATATGTAACCAGCTCCCAGGCAGACCAGGCGGAGGCAGCCGCGGCGTCGGCGGCAGCCAACGTGGCGTCGGATCGCGCGGCAGTTCAGAAGGCAGCCCTCGATGTCGCGAACTGCACCATCCGCGCTCCCATCTCCGGCAGGACGGGAAGCCTGCTCGTTCGGATGGGCAACCTGGTTAAAGCGAACAGTGAGCCGCCTCTGGTCGTAATCAATCAGATACAGCCGATTCTGATTCGATTCTCAGTGCCGCAGAGCCAGTTCCCGGATATCCAGCGCTATTACCGAAGCGGTAATGCTCTTCAAGTCAGAGCTACACCGTCCGAAGGAACGGGCATTCCCATCGATGGCGCCCTTGCCTTCGTCGACAACAACGTCGACTCCACTACCGGAACCGTTCTGCTCAAGGCGAGATTCAGTAATCCGGAAGGCACCATCTGGCCGGGGCAGTACATGAGTGTTGCGCTACAGCTGTACGTCGATCCGAACGCACTCACTTTGCCGGCCCCGGCGGTCCTCACGGGACAACAGGGGACCTATGTGTACACAGTCGACAGTACTGGCGCGGCAAAGCAGCGTCCCGTGCAGGTATCCCGCACGGTGGACACCGTGGCGGTGATTGCCAGTGGCTTGCGCGAAGGCGAGCGAGTCGTCGTCGACGGTCAGTCGCGGCTCATTCCAGGGTCGAAGGTGACCATCAAGGGAGTACCGCGATGACCGCACTCTTCATTCGGCGGCCGGTGATGACGGCGCTCGTCATGATCGGAATTCTTTTCTTTGGCAGCGTCGCGTATAGCCGTTTGCCAGTCAGCGATCTGCCGTCGGTGGATTTCCCAACCATTTCGGTCGGCGCCAACCTTCCCGGCGCCAGTCCGGAGACGATGGCCGCCGCCGTTGCCACGCCGCTCGAGAAGCAATTCTCGACGATCGCCGGCATCGACAACATGACCTCCTCGAGCCAGCTCGGCTCAACGAACATCACCATCCAGTTCTCTCTGGATCGCGACATCGACGCCGCCGCGGCCGATGTGCAGGCGGCGATATCTCAGACGTTGCGCAGCCTACCACTCGGAATTCTGCCGCCGTCCTATCGCAAGGTTAACCCAGCCGACTCGCCGATTCTTTATTTCGCGCTGACCTCGAAGACGATGCCGCTCTCGGATCTCGATGAGTACGGCGAAACGTACCTGGCACAGCGTATCTCGATGGTTCCCGGCATCGCGCAGGTGCAGGTCTACGGCGCGCAAAAATACGCGGTGCGCGTACAGCTCGATCCCACGTCACTGGCGAACCGCGGCATCGGCATCGACGAAGTCGCCACGGCGATCGGCTCGCAAAACGTGAGTCTGCCCACGGGCACACTGTGGGGTCCGAACAAGGCTTCGACGATCAAGGCCAACGGCCAGCTTCAGAACGCAGGTGAATTTCGACAGATGGTCGTCGCCTATCGCAACGGCGCACCAGTCCACCTCAGCGAGCTCGGGCAGGTCCTCGACAACGTCGAGAACAACAAAACCGCCAGCTGGTTCAACGGTGATCGCGCCATCGTGCTGGCGGTACAGCGGCAGCCAGGCACCAATACCGTTGAAGTCGCCGCTGGCGTCAAAGACCTCGTTGACCGGCTGCGCCTCCAGATTCCGCCGAGCGTGCAGATTCAGACCCTCTATGACCGCTCGATACCGATCCAGGAATCCGTTCACGACGTGAAGTTCACGCTGATGCTCACGCTGTTCCTGGTCATCATGGTGATCTTCATCTTCCTGCGGAACATCTCGGCGACGATCATCCCCAGTCTGGCGCTGCCGATGTCGTTGATCGGCACTTTCGCCGTGATGTACCTGTTCGGGTACTCGCTCGACAACCTCTCGCTGATGGCGTTGACACTCGCCGTCGGCTTCGTCGTCGACGACGCCATCGTGATGCTGGAGAACATCGTCCGGCACATGGAAATGGGTAAGGATCCGATGAGGGCGTCGTTCGAAGGATCAGCCGAGGTCGGCTTTACGATCCTGGCGATGACCATATCACTCACCGCCGTCTTCATTCCGCTGCTGTTCATGGGCGGGATCCTCGGCAGACTCTTTCACGAATTTGCCGTCACCATCGGCACCGCAATCCTCGTGTCCGGATTCGTATCGTTGACGTTGACGCCGATGCTGGCGAGCCGCTTCCTGAAGCCGCCATCACACGAGCACGGCCGGTTGTACAACGCCTCCGAGCGAATTTACGAGCGAATTCTGGGCAAGTACGAGTCGAGCCTGAATTGGGTGATGGAGCACCGCTTCGCCTCGCTGATGTTCTCGCTGGCGGTGCTCGTTGGCACTGTCATTCTCTTCAAGCT
>JBKOVX010000045.1:0-6201 GCA_046724115.1 Gemmatimonadota bacterium
AGCTTGAAGACTTCGCTCGGCTCACCTTCGATCACGACTGGCACGTACGCTTCATCGAGCTGATGCCGGTCGGCGAGATGAGAGACCTCACCTGGGAGCGAGTAGTCCCCAGCGACGAGATTCTGGAGCGTCTCGGTTGGATTGCGCCCCTGACATCTTCGGTCGCGCCGGCGCGCGGAAACGGTCCGGCTCGATACTTCCGCTTCGCCGGAGGTGTTGGAACCGTCGGTCTGATCACGCCTATGTCCCACACCTATTGCGGCAGCTGCAATCGAGTGCGGCTAACGGCGGACGGGCGTTTACGGACTTGTCTCTTCGGTGAGGAGGAAGTCGATCTGCGCACGCCGCTTCGTGAAGGACTTCCGCTCGAGCCGTTCTTTCGCGACGCGCTCGCGATCAAGCCGCGCGAGCATCATCTGCTGCAGATGCGCGTCGGCGGTCTGCGCGCGTTGTCGCAAGTCGGCGGCTGAGCACGCGCACACGATTGCTCCACGTGCGCGGCGCGGGTAACTTTCGCGCACCACCTTAAACTTTGGATAATGGTAAATAAGATCACGGTAGTCGGCGCCGGGAATGTCGGTGCGACCACCGCGCAGCGCATAGCCGAGAAAGAGCTCGCCCGCATCGTCGTAATGGTCGACGTGATGGAAGGAATCCCAGAGGGCAAAGCGCTCGACCAGTGGCAATCCGCTCCAATCGAAGGCTTCGATTCCCGCGTCATCGGTAGCAACGGCTACGAGGATACGCGCAACTCCGACATCGTTGTCATCACCGCCGGAATAGCCCGCAAGCCGGGCATGTCGCGCGACGATCTGCTCAACACCAACGCCGGCATCGTAAAGCAGGTATCGGAACAGATCCGTTCGTCTTCGCCCAACGCGATTCTCATCATCGTATCCAATCCGCTCGACGTGATGTCCTATGTCGCGATGAAGGTGACGGGCTTTCCGCGTCAGCGCGTTCTGGGGATGGCCGGCGTGCTCGACACAGCGCGTTATCGCGCGTTCATCGCCGAGGAGCTCGATGTTTCGGTGCGCGACATCCAGGCGATGGTGCTGGGCGGACACGGAGACACGATGGTGCCGCTCATCTCGTACACCTCGGTCAGCGGGATTCCGATCACGCAGTTGATGCCGCAGGCCAAGCTGAATGCGATTGTCGATCGAACGCGCAACGGCGGCGCGGAGATTGTCAAGCATCTGAAGACCGGCTCGGCTTATTACGCGCCTTCGTCCGCCGCAGTGCAGATGTGCGAGGCGATCGTGCGCGACCAGAAAAGAATCCTTCCCTGTGCCGCCTGGCTCGACGGCGAATACGGAATGTCGGGGCTGTTCCTCGGCGTGCCGTGCAAAATCGGCCGATCCGGTCTGGAGAAGATCATCGAAGTCGAGCTCACCCGAGAGGAACGCGATGCCCTGGCCAGGAGCGCTGCCGCAGTGCGCGAGCCAATGGGCGCGGTAAAGCTGTAAGACGCTGATGGGTCGGCTTCGCGAGTTCTACGGCTCCATGGTCGGGAAAAAAGTGGTCATGGGCGTGACGGGGCTGATCGGCATCGGCTTCGTGATTCTTCATTCGCTGGGCAACCTGCTCGTCTTTCGCGGCCCGGACGCGATCAACTCGTACTCGCATTTTCTCAAGAGCACCGGCGAGCTGCTGTGGGCGTTGCGAATCGTGCTGATCGTGGCAGTGATCCTTCACGTAATCGCGGCTGTGCAGCTGACGCGGCAGAGTCGTGCGGCGCGCCCGATCGGATATGTAAAACACGACTTTCAGGCGGCGACCATCGCGTCTCGTACGATGCGGTGGGGCGGGGCGCTGCTGCTCGTTTTCATCGTCCTGCACATCCTGCACTTCACCACCGGCACGATCAGGCCCGCGGGATTCTTCAGCCATCAGGACGTGTACGCGAACGTCGTGACGAGCTTCCGCATCTGGTGGGTCTCACTTTTCTACGTCCTGTCGATGATCGCCCTCGGCCTTCACCTCTTTCACGGAGCGTGGAGCTCCGTGAGAAGCATCGGTGTCAGCCCGACGTCTCCTGAGCCGTTGCACCACAGGATCTCGCTGTTGGTGGCAATCCTGATCTGGGCGGCGTTCACCGCTGTGCCAGTGGCGGTGTTCACCGGAATTGTGAGATGACGCTTCATCTCGAGGCGCGCATTCCTGGCGGACCGCTCGCGGAGAAGTGGAACCGGCACCGCTTCGAGATGAAGCTGGTGAATCCCGCCAACAAACGAAAAAACACGATCATCGTGGTTGGATCGGGCCTGGCTGGCGGAGCCGCAGCTGCGAGCATGAGCGAGCTCGGATACAACGTGAAATGCTTCTGCTTCCAGGATTCGCCGCGCCGCGCGCACAGCATCGCTGCGCAAGGCGGGATCAACGCCGCCAAGAACTATCAGAACGACGGCGACAGTGTCTACCGGCTGTTCTACGACACGATAAAGGGCGGCGACTTCCGCTCCCGCGAGGCAAATGTCTATCGCCTCGCCGAGCTGAGCGTGAACATCATCGATCAGTGCGTCGCGCAGGGGGTGCCGTTCGCGAGAGAGTACGGTGGCCTGCTCGCCAATCGCTCATTCGGCGGCGCGCAAGTATCGCGAACGTTCTACGCTCGCGGACAAACGGGGCAGCAGCTCCTGCTGGGCGCTTACCAGGCTCTCGAAAAACAGGTCGCGCGACGCGGGGTCACGATGTATCCGCGCACGGAGATGCTCGACCTCGTAGTCGTCGACGGCAAAGCGCGTGGCATCATCACCCGCAATCTCGTTACCGGTGCAATCGAGTCGCACGCCGGCGAAGCTGTCGTGTTGGCGACGGGCGGCTACGGAAACGTCTTTTATCTGTCGACCAACGCGCAGGGCTCGAACGCCACCGCGATCTGGCGCGCCTACAAGCGCGGCGCCGCATTCGCCAATCCCTGCTTCACGCAGATCCACCCGACGTGCATCCCCGTCAGCGGCGATTATCAGTCCAAGCTCACGCTGATGAGCGAGTCGCTGCGCAATGATGGGCGCGTCTGGGTTCCGAAGAAGGTCGGTGACAAGCGCAAGCCGAGAGAGATACCCGAGAACGAGCGCGACTATTTTCTGGAGCGCAAGTATCCGAGCTTCGGCAATCTCGCGCCCCGCGACATCGCGTCACGGGCGGCAAAGGAGGTGTGTGACGAGGGCAGGGGCGTCGGCGAGACCGGCCTTGGCGTCTACCTGGATTTCGAGGACGCGATCAAGCGGCTCGGCACCGACGTGATTCGCGAGCGCTACGGCAACCTCTTCGACATCTACGAGCGGATCACCGACGAGAACCCGTACGAGGTGCCGATGCGCATCTATCCCGCCGTTCACTACACGATGGGCGGGCTGTGGGTGGATTACAATCTGATGAGCACCATCGATGGACTCCACGTCGCTGGAGAAGCGAACTTCTCCGACCACGGCGCCAACAGGCTGGGTGCAAGCGCGCTGATGCAGGGCTTAGCCGATGGATACTTCATACTTCCGAACACCATTGGCGATTACCTGGCGAGTCACAAGCTCGAGAGGATCGATGCCGGTCATGCCGCTTTTAAGTCAGCAGAGCGCGAAGTCGCGGAGCGGACGAAGAAGCTTCTGTCGATTGAGGGCAAACGTACCGTCATGTCGTTTCACCGTGAGCTTGGCAAAATCATGTGGGACTACTGCGGCATGTCCCGCAACGAAGCGGGTCTGAAGACGGCCTTGCAGCGAGTTGTGCAGCTTCGCGACGAGTTCTGGCGCGACGTCAACGTGCCGGGAAGCGATGTCGAGCTGAATCAGGCGCTCGAGAAGGCCGGACGCGTCGCGGATTTTTTCGAGCTCGCGGAGCTGATGTGCCTGGACGCTCTGCATCGCCGAGAATCGTGCGGCGGTCATTTCCGCGAGGAATTTCAGACGCCTGACGGTGAAGCGCTGCGCGATGACGAGCATGTCGCCTACGTCGCGTCCTGGGAATATGCGGGCGAAAACGAGTCAGCCATCCTGAACAAGGAGCCGCTGGTTTTCGAGAACGTGAAACTCTCGCAGCGGAGCTACAAGTGAAGCTGACCCTTCATGTCTGGCGTCAAGCCGGCCCCGACAAGCCCGGCAAAATGGTCAGGTACGAGGCCAACGACATCAAGCCGGACATGTCGTTCCTCGAGATGCTCGACGTGGTCAACGAGCGGCTCACCGAGCGCGGCGAAGTGCCAATCGCCTTCGATAACGACTGCCGCGAAGGCATCTGCGGCATGTGCAGCCTGATGATCAACGGGGTCGCACACGGGCCGATGAAAGGAACCGCGACCTGTCAGCTCCACATGCGAAGCTTCAAGGACGGCGACACCATCTACATCGAGCCTTGGCGGGCGCGCGCGTTTCCGGTGATCAAGGATCTCACCGTCGATCGGTCGGCATTCGACCGAATCATCGAGGCGGGTGGCTTCATCACTGCTCCGACCGGTGGCGCGCAGGACGCCAACGCGATCCTCGTTCCCAAGGAGAGCGTCGACGACGCCATGGACGCGGCGGCGTGCATCGGCTGTGGCGCGTGCGTCGCGGCTTGTCCGAATGCCTCTGCCACACTATTCACCGCGGCCAAGATCACTCACCTCGGGCTCCTTCCACAGGGGCAGCCCGAGCGTTATCACCGGGCGCTAAAGATGGTCGAGCAGATGGAGATCGAGGATTTCGGCAGCTGCACCCTGCACGGCGAATGTCAGGAAGCGTGTCCGAAGGAGATCAGCATCGATACCATCACGCGGATGAATCGAGACTACATTCGCGCCGGTTTGCTCGGAACTCGGCCGTAGGAGGGAAGCGGGAAGAGGGAAGGGGGAAGCGGAACTGCCGCCAGGGACCCTTCTTCTCGCGTCCCTTTTCCAAGCGCCGGGCCGCAGATTCCGTGTCGCGGAATCCGCAGATTCACCCGTGAATCAAATCTTTGGAATGTCGGTGGGATCGAGGTGTCGGCGCTCGACCTCGCGATGCAGCCGCGTTTTTTCGCTCTTCTTCTCGGCGTCGTCGTGCTGCTTGCGTTCTTCGAACAGGCGGTGCGCCGAATTGTGGTGAGCGATGTGGTTTTTCGGCTCTTGCGGGTTCTGGGTGTCTTCTGGCGGGGCGCCGTTGCGGGAATGGAGTTGCTCTAGAAACTTGCTGTGGGTCTTCGTTCCGTGCTGGCCCTCGGCGTGATCCTGAGGGCCCTTCTGTACGCCTTCGCGATTCTGCATCAGCCTTGCTTCCTCCTGATTCCGGTTCGTCTGTATAACTCTCGGCAAGCCGAGGGCCACGTTACAGACGAGGCAGTGTGACTCCCTGCTGACCCTGGTACTTTCCCTTCTTGTCCTTGTACGACACTTCCGGTTCTTCCTCTCCCTTGAAGAACAGCACCTGGGCAATGCCCTCGTTGGCGTAGATCTTGGCGGGGAGCGGCGTCGTATTTGAGATCTCGAGTGTAACGAATCCCTCCCATTCCGGCTCGAATGGCGTGACGTTGGTGATAATGCCGCACCGCGCGTAAGTAGACTTTCCGACAGTAATCGTTACAACGTTGCGCGGGATCCGGAAATACTCTACCGACCTCGCCAGGGCGAAAGAGTTGGGAGGGACGATGCAAATGTCTCCCTCGAACTCGACAAACGACTTGGGATCTAAGTTTTTTGGATCGACGATGGAGTTCAGGACGTTGGTGAAGATTCTGAACTCAGGCGCAACTCGCATGTCGTAGCCGTAGGAGCTCACGCCGTAGGAGATGACACCCGATCTGACCTGACTGCTCTCGAAGGGCTCGATCATCCGATGCTCCTTGGCCATGCGGGTGATCCAGCGATCCGATTGAATTGACATGTATGGAGCGGGAAGGGGAAAGGGGGAAGCGGGAAGAGGGAAGCGGGAAACCGACTGAAATTCGGCCGTCAGTGGGCCGGCCTCCGGGTTCGCACTTTTTCACAGCGAATGTACGGTTTTCGCATCGTCATCGCTACTGAATGGGAGCCGTTGAATTAGAAGATTGCAAAAGGTAAATTCCAAAAATCGCGTTAGTGAAATTTTTCACGAAGTCTGAGAGGCCATGTTTCGCGCTTATTTCCCGGTCCTGATGCTCTTCGGTTTCGTGGCAATCAACGCCGTGGCGATCGTCGCGATCTCGGCGTTGACTATCAGGGCCCGGCCGACGCCGGTGAAACAGCAGGCATACGAGTCAGGAGTACCC
>JBKOVX010000410.1:0-12484 GCA_046724115.1 Gemmatimonadota bacterium
GCACTAAAGCGCGCTTTTGTCGGCATTCCTCGATTACGCGATCATAGATGCACTTGGTCATCGGGCCTCGGTCCTAAAGCACGCAATTCGTCGCTAAGTTTGAAGCAGTCAAATGCCTAAGCGCACGGACATCCACCGAATCCTCGTCATCGGCTCCGGCCCGATCGTCATCGGCCAGGGAGCTGAGTTCGATTATTCGGGGACTCAGGCCGCAAAGGCGCTGCAGGAAGAAGGGTTCGAGGTCGTTCTGGTGAACTCCAATCCGGCGACCATCATGACGGATCCGGAGTTCGCCGACCGCACCTACATCGAGCCGGTTACCCCCGAGTATGTCGAGCTGGTAATCGCCAAGGAGCGGCCCGATGCGCTGCTGCCGACGATGGGCGGGCAGACGGCGCTGAACGTGGCCATGAAGCTCGCCGAGCGAGGCGTGCTCGAGAAGTACGGCGTCGAACTGATCGGCGCCGACGCCCGCGCCATCGCGATGGCCGAGGATCGAAAGCTCTTTGGGGAAGCGATGAAGCGCATCGGGCTTGCGGTTCCGCTCGGGGGAATCGCAACCGCCCTTGACGATGCGCTGGACCTGATCGCGACGACCGGGTTCCCGGCGATCATCCGTCCCGCCTTCACGCTCGGCGGTAGCGGAGGGGGAATCGCATACAACCGCCAGGAATTCGAAGACATTGTGCGACGCGGTCTCGACCTCTCCCCTGTCAGGCAGGTGCTCGTCGAGCGCAGCGTGATCGGCTGGAAGGAATTCGAGCTCGAAGTGATGCGAGACGGGGCCGACAACGTCGTCATCGTGTGCTCCATCGAGAATATCGATCCGATGGGCGTGCACACTGGAGATTCGATAACGGTCGCGCCCGCGATGACACTCACTGACCGTGAGTATCAACGCATGCGCGACGCAGCAGTCGCGGTGATTCGCGAAATCGGTGTCGAAGCAGGCGGATGCAACATCCAGTTCGCGATCAATCCAAAAGACGGCGAGATGCTCGTCATCGAGATGAACCCAAGGGTTTCGCGGTCGTCGGCTCTGGCGTCGAAGGCCACCGGCTTTCCGATCGCTCGCATCGGGACCAAGCTCGCGGTCGGTTACAGGCTCGACGAGATTCCGAACGACATCACTGGGACCACACCCGCTTCGTTCGAGCCGGTGCTCGATTACGTCGTCGTGAAGTGTCCCCGGTTCGCGTTCGAGAAATTCCGCGCCGCTGACCCCCGACTCACGACGCAGATGAAATCTGTCGGTGAATCGATGGCGATTGGACGCACTTTCAAGGAGGCGTTTCAGAAAGCGCTGCGGGCGCTCGAGATCGACAGGCCGGGGTGGACGATTGGACGCACGCTGATCGACGACCGACTGGACGATGATTCGATCGAAGCGCTGCGTGCCGCTCTTCGCCAACCCACTCCTGAAAGGGCGTTCCAGATCAAGCGTGCCTTCCAAGCCGGACTGGGCATCGCCGAGATCCATGAGCTGACTCGAATCGACCCCTGGTTTCTGGCGCAGCTTGCGGAGTTGCTCGAGGCGGAGCGCGCGTACGCGGAGGCGGAGCACATCGATGAGACCCATCTCCGGCAGATGAAGCGGATGGGTTTCTCGGACAAGCAGCTTGGCGACGCTCGAAATGAATCCGAGTCAGTCGCGCGATCGCGTAGAATAAAGCTTGGGATAGTTCCGGCGTACAAGATGGTCGACACGTGTGCCGGCGAGTTTCCGTCGGCAACTCCGTATTTGTACAGTTCCTACGACGAAGAGAGTGAAGCGCCAAGGACGGGCAGGAAGTCCGTCGTGATTCTGGGCAGCGGGCCGAACCGTATCGGTCAGGGTGTGGAGTTCGATTACTGCTGCGTGAGAGCAGCACTCGCACTACGCGACCAGGGCTACGAGACGATCATGATCAACTCGAACCCGGAGACGGTTTCCACCGATTTCGACATCTCCGACAAGCTTTTTTTCGAGCCACTCACGCTGGAGCACGTCCTCGACATCGTCGAACGGGAGCAGCCGCTGGGAGTCATTGTCCAACTCGGTGGTCAAACGCCGCTCAAACTTACGGAAGGACTTGCCAAAGCTGGCGTGCGGATTCTGGGGACCCAGCCCGACGCGATCGATATCGCTGAGGACCGACGGCGTTTTGACAGAATCGCGCGCCAGCTCGGGATCCGGCAGCCGGAGAATGGTACTGCAACGACGCTGGAAGAAGCGATTGCAGTCGCGAGTGGCATCGGGTACCCTGTCCTCGTTCGCCCTTCCTACGTTTTGGGCGGACGAGCGATGGAGATCGTCTACGACGAGCGGTCGCTGACCCAGTACTTCGAGAGAGCCGCTCGCGTATCGGAGGAAAAGCCGGTTCTCATCGATCGGTTTCTGGAGGACGCGTTCGAGGCGGACGTCGATGCAATCTCCGACGGCGAGCACGTGGTGATCGGCGGCGTCATGCAGCACATCGAGGATGCCGGCATCCACTCCGGAGACTCGGCCTGCGTTCTTCCCCCGTACCTCATCGGCGAAGAACACATCGAGCAGATGCGTGAGCACACTGTGGCCCTGGCAAGGGCGCTCGGCGTCGTCGGCCTAATCAACGTCCAATACGCGATCAAAAACGGAGAGGTGTACGTGCTCGAGGTAAATCCTCGTGCCAGTCGCACGGTGCCTTTCGTCTCGAAGACGATCGGCGTTCCGCTCGCCGGCATTGCGGCGAGGGTGATGCTTGGGGAAACGCTCCAGGAGATCGGCTTCGTCGCCGAGGTACTACCCGCTTACATCGCGGTCAAAGAAGCTGTCTTTCCGTTCAATAAGTTTCGCGAGTTCGATCCGATTCTCGGACCAGAGATGCGGTCGACGGGCGAGGTCATGGGGATCTCGGACTCATTCGGCAGTGCGTTTGGCAAGGCCGAGCTCGCGGCGGACAATGTGCTTCCGATGGAGGGCGCGATTCTCATTACGGTCAACCGCTCGGACAAGCACTCCGTCACACCTATCGCGAGGCGGTTCCAGGAGATGGGCTTCAAGCTTTTCGCAACGAGCGGGACTGGTAGACATCTGCGTGGGCGCGGAATTCCTGTCGAAACCGTCCTCAAGATCCACCAGGGTCGTCCGAATGGAGTCGACCTGATGGTGAACGGAGACGTCCAACTGCTCATCAACACTCCGCTGGGCAAGGAATCCCAGCGAGACGATTACGCGATGCGACAGGCGGCGATAGCTCACCGTGTGGCCTATACGACGACCCTCTCTGCCGCCAACGCCGCGTGCGACGCAATCCTGTCGCTTCGCTCGCGGGCGCCTTCTGTGCTCTCGCTACAGGAGTGGCACGCCCGGATTCCAAAGGAAGCGGGCGTCTGAATGGGGACACCGTTCATCCATGAGTCTGCGTACGTCGATGAGGGCGCGCAGATCGGGTCCGACACAAAGGTGTGGCACTTCTGCCACGTATTGGCGGGCGCCGTCATCGGCGAGAGGTGCTCACTGGGTCAGAACGTCGTGGTGATGAATGGCGTGAGAATCGCCAATAATGTGAAGATCCAGAACAACGTGTCGGTGTACGAGGGCGTCGAGATAGAGGACGACGTCTTCTGCGGGCCATCGATGGTTTTCACCAACGTCGTCAACCCGCGGGCGCACGTGTCGAGAAAGAACGAGTACAAGCGCACCCTGGTGCGCCGTGGGGCGACGATCGGCGCGAACGCGACAATAGTCTGTGGCATCACTCTGGATGAGTATGCCTTCGTCGGGGCGGGCAGCGTCGTCACCAAAGACGTCGGCGCCTACGCGCTGGTCGTTGGCGTACCCGCGCGTCGGGTTGGCTGGATTTGCCAGTGTGGCGAGCGGTTGCCGGACAAGAATCCAGAGGCGTGCAAGGTCTGCGGCACGCGCTATAAGCAGGAAGGAGATCGGTTGACGAGAATTTCCGGGTGAGCTCGGACAAGACTTACCGCGTGGCGCTGGTCGGTTGCGGCAGAATCAGCAAGAATCATTTCGAGGCGATCGATCAGATCGACGGTCTCGAGCTGGTTGCCGTCTGCGACTCTGATCCGGAGCGCGCGGCGAAAGCGGGAGCGGAATGGGACGTTCCGGATTTCACGTCGTACGAGAAGATGTTGAAGGATGCAAAGGCGGACGTCATCACGATTGCGACGCCATCGGGACTGCACGCGGACCAGGGTGTCGAGGCAGCACACGCGGGGAAGCATGTCGTCATGGAGAAGCCGATGGCGATCTCCCTGACCGGTGCGGACGCGTTGGTTCAGGCGTGTGACAAAGCGGGCGTGCAGTTGTTCGTGGTGAAGCAAAACAGACTCAACCCGCCCGTCAAACTGCTGAAGCGCGCAATCGATCGCGGACGTTTTGGCAGGATCTACATGGCGAGCTGCATCGTGCACTGGGCGCGGCCGCAGGAGTACTACGATCAGGCGCCCTGGCGCGGGACTTGGGAGTTCGACGGTGGGGCATTCATGAACCAGGCTTCGCACTATGTCGACCTGATTCAGTGGCTGATGGGCCCGGTGGAGAGCGTGATGGCCAAAACCGCGACCCTCGCGCGTCGCATCGAGACCGAAGACTCCGGAGTCGCGATTCTGAAATTCCGCTCGGGGGCGCTGGGGTCGATCCAGGTGACCATGCTCGCCTATCCGCGCAACCTCGAGGGCTCGGTGACGATCCTCGGCGAGAAGGGGTCGGTGAAAATCGGCGGGACGGCGGTGAACAAGGTGGACCTGTGGCAGTTCGCCGAGTACGATGACGATGACAAGCTGGTTGTCGCGGCGGACACGAATCCGCCCAACGTCTATGGTCTGGGGCATCAGGGCTATTACCGAAACGTCCTCGCCGTCCTTCGCGGTGAGGCGAAACCCGATACCGACGGCCGGGCAGGCAGGAAGTCTCTGGAGCTGATCCTCGGCATCTACGAGTCGGCCAAGACGGGACGCGAGGTCCCGCTTCCGCTTAGAGCACAGGTCTGAGGCCTGAGCGTATATCTTTAACAGCTTCCACCTTTTGGGATCAATTCCGTAGCCGATGGCAGTACCACTTCTCGATTTAAAAGCGCAGCACGCGACGATCCGCGACTCGGTCATCAACGCGATGTCCAAGGTCATCGAGGACCAGGCTTTCATCCTTGGCGAGCCTGTGGAGCGTCTCGAGCGCGAGGTTGCGCAACTGTCGCACACGACGCACGCGATCGGTGTCGCCAATGGCACCGACGCGCTTTTGTTGTCGCTGCGGGCGCTGAACATCGGCCGCGGCGACGAAGTGCTGACGACTCCGTTCACGTTCTTCGCGACCGCCGGCGCGGTTCACAACGTCGGCGCGCGACCCGTATTCGCCGACATCGATCCGGACACGTTCAACATCTCCACGGAGGCGATCGCAGCCGGGCTCAACCCCTCGACGAAAGCGGTTATTCCGGTGGATCTGTTCGGCCAGATGGCCCCCATAGAATCGATCATGGATGCGGCGGGAGATGTTCCGGTCATAGAGGATGCCGCCCAAGCGATTGGCGCTCGTCGCAAGATCGACGGCAAATGGGTAATGGCGGGCGAGCCAGCGACGATTGGAACCTTCAGCTTCTTCCCGTCGAAAAACCTGGGCGGCTATGGCGATGGCGGAATGGTGGTGACCCAGAGCGACGAGATCGCGACGCGCGTGCGGCGACTCCGGGTGCACGGTGGAATGAAGACGTATTACCACGAAGAGGTCGGCTACAACAGCCGCCTCGACTCTCTCCAGGCGGCGGTGCTTTCGGCGAAGATGGTGAGTCTGGCGTCGTGGAGCGCGGCACGGAGAAAGAACGCCGCCTATTACGACAAGGCGTTTGCGGATCTGGACGACGTGCGGACGCCGACCATCGATCCTGCCAACGAGTCGATCTACAATCAGTACACTCTTCGCGTAGCTCATCGCGACGGTTTGCAGGGACATCTCCGCGACAAGCAGATCGGAACAGCCATCTACTACCCGCTTTCGCTGCACCTCCAGCCGTGCTTCGAGTATCTGGGCTACAAGAGGGGCGCCTTCCCCGAGAGCGAGCGGGCGACTCAGGAAGTGATTTCGCTGCCGGTTTATCCAGAGCTAAAACAGTCGCAGTTGGACGAAGTCATCGACGCAGTACGCGGCTTCTACGGCCGTTAACCAACAAACACCCCACCGCGTGAGTCACCAGTGCAACTAAAAGATCAGCTGCTCTCCAAGATCGAGAACCGGACGGCGTGTATCGGCGTTGTCGGTCTTGGATACGTCGGATTACCACTTGCCCTCGAGTTTGCGAAGGCAGGCTTCAAGGTGATTGGTTACGACGTAAGCGCGCGCGTCGTGAAAGCGCTGATGGAGGGAAACTCCCACATCCAGGACGTTTCGAGCGCTGAACTGTCGCGACTGGTGAAGGCGGGAAGATTCGAGGCGACCGCAGATGAGTCGCGCATGCAGGAGATGGATGCTGTCTCCATCGCGGTTCCCACGCCTCTCGCCAAGACACGCGATCCCGACATGGGCTACGTGATAGCGGCAGCGGATGCTGTCGGTCGGAACTGCCGTCCAGGCATCGTCGTCGTACTCGAGAGCACCACTTATCCGGGCACCACCCGTGATCTGCTGCAGCCAAAGCTCGAGGCCGCTGGTCTCACGATCGGTGAGGATGTCTTCCTTGCCTTCAGTCCGGAGCGCGTCGATCCCGGCAACCCGATCTGGAACACCAAGAACACTCCGAAAATTGTTGGCGGCATCACTCCCGCATGCACAGAGGTAGCGACGGCTCTCTACGCGACGTGTCTCGACACGATGGTGCCCGTCTCAAGCACGGAGACGGCGGAGCTGGTCAAGCTGCTCGAGAATACTTTCCGCTCCGTGAACATCGGACTCGTCAACGAGATGGCCATTGTCTGCGACAAGCTGGGCGTCAACATCTGGGAAGTGATCGAGGCAGCGGCGACGAAGCCGTTCGGATTCATGAAATTCACGCCTGGTCCCGGAATCGGGGGACACTGCATTCCGCTCGACCCGCACTATCTGGCGTGGAAGATGAGAACGCTCAACTACAAGACGCGCTTCATCGATTTGGCGAGCGAGATCAACAGTGAGATGCCCGCCGTCGTCGTGCGCAAGGTGGCGCAGGCACTGAACGAAGAAAAGAAAGCCGTCAACGGAAGTCGCATACTGGTGCTCGGCGTCGCCTACAAGAAGGACATCGACGACATGCGTGAGAGTCCCGCGCTCGACGTCATTCGACTGCTCGAGCAGCAGGGAGCGGATGTGCGCTTCCACGATCCATACGTGCCCAAGTTCCGCGAGGACGGTCACGAGCACACCGGCGTCGCGCTGACCGACGAGGAGATATCCGGCGCTGACGCGGTGGTGATCGTGACGGATCACACGAAGGTCGATTACCAACGCGTAGTGCATTTGGCCAAAGTCGTCGTCGATACCAGAAACGCGACCGCGAAGTTGGCGAAGGGGAAGGGACGCATCGTCTCGCTGGCATCGGCCAGCTCCTACGCGACAGCGTAACAGAGCAGCGTGAACGTCTCGGTCATTGGCACCGGCTATGTTGGTCTCGTAGTCGGCACCTGTTTCGCGGAAACGGGCAACACGGTCGTCTGCGCCGACATCGATCGGAAAAAGATCGAGCGGCTGAAGCGCGGCGACGTGCCCATCTACGAACCCGGCCTCGAGCCGCTCGTCGAGCGGAACCTGAAGGAAGGGCGGCTGTCGTTCACCGACGATCTGGCGCAAGCGGTCGCGGCTGCTGAAGTCGTGTTCATCGCCGTCGGCACGCCGCCGGGCGAGGACGGGTCGGCGGATCTCAGGCACGTGCTCGAGGTGGCAGCGTTTGTCGGACGACACCTGACGCGCGAGTGCACCGTCGTCATAAAATCGACGGTACCGGTCGGCAGCTCGGCGAGAATTGCCAAAGCCGTCGAGAGCGAGGCGACGGTTCCGTTTCACATCTGCAGCAACCCGGAGTTTCTCAAGGAAGGTGACGCCGTCGAGGACTTCATGCGCCCGGATCGCGTCATCCTGGGCGTCGAATCTGCGCGCGCGCGGCGGGTGATGTTGGATCTTTACGCCCCGTTTGTGCGGACCGGCAAACCGATCATCGTCATGGATATCGCGTCCGCTGAAATGACGAAGTACGCGGCGAACGGAATGCTGGCGACTCGCATCTCGTTCATGAACGAGATCTCGAATCTTTGCGACAAGCTCGGCGCCAACGTCGACTTCGTGCGCAAAGGAATCGGCAGCGATTCGCGCATCGGCTCCTCGTTTTTGTTTCCGGGTCCCGGCTACGGCGGGTCGTGTTTTCCGAAGGACGTGAAGGCGCTGGTCAAGATGGGAGCGGAGCACGGCGTCCCGCTCGACGTGCTCGCGGCTGTTGAGTCTGCGAATCACAGGCAGAAAGGCGTTCTCGTCGAGAAGCTGCGCTGCGCTCTGGGAAACGAGCTCGAAGGCAGGCGGATTGCGCTGTGGGGGCTCGCATTCAAGGCGGGAACCGACGACATGCGTGAGGCGCCCTCGCTGACCCTGATTGACGCGCTGCTGAAAGAAGGTGTCTCGATCTGCGCCCACGACCCCGCCGCGACCGAACACGCCCGGGTTTTGCTGGGCAACCGAATAGATTTTGCAGAGACTAATTACGAGGCGCTCGTCGGTGCAGACGCGTTGGTAGTGGTCACCGACTGGAACGAGTATCGCCACCCCGATTTTGAGCGGGTGAAGCGCGCGCTCAGGCAGCCTGTCATTGTCGATGGCAGGAATCTTTACGACGTCGAGAAGATGCGGGAGCTGGGAGTGCGGTACCATTCCATCGGGCGCCCATCCGCATGAACACGCTCGGCCGCAGAGGGTAATATCATACGGATGTTCAAATCGAAATCTTTGTTGCTGGCCGTGCTGCTCGCGGCACCGCTGGCTTGCAAGCCCCCTTTCAATCCGACAGATAAGAAGCTCTATCCGACGCCCGACAAGCTGTACCAGGCTGCAATGGCCGAGTACAAGGCGGGGCGGTTCGACAACGCCGCCAAGGCGTTCGAGCGTCTGACGCTCGATCTGTCGGCGCGCGATCCGAGACTCCCGCTCTCGTATTACTATCTCGCACAGTCGCAGACGAAGAACAGCGAGTATTTGCTTGCCGCGGGAACCTACAATCGATTGATCGATGCCTTCCCGCAGGACACCCTGGTCGACGACGCCTTTTATCTGTCAGGCAAGGCGTATGAGCACGAGTGGAGGGCTCCTCAGCTCGACGCGACCTACGGCAAGTCAGCACAAACAGCGTTCGAATCGATCCTGTCAGCCTACCCCGATTCTCCCTACGCGCCGCGCGCCAAGAATGAGCTGGACAAGCTGGACGAGTGGTTTGCCGAGAAGGACTACGACACCGGCTATCTCTATCTCAAGAGAAAGGCGTACGATTCGGCGATCATCTACTTCAAGGACGTGATCCGCCTGCATCCGCACGCGAAGAAGACGCGCGACGCCTATATGCGGCTGCTCGAGGCGTATCGGGCGATCAAGTACACCGAGGACGCGCGCGACCTGTGCAACGAAATGAGGAAGGCTTACCCGAACGACCGCGAAGTCCTCCAGCAGTGCGGTCCGGCGCCGGCAGCGCCCGCCACCTAGTCCGGTGCGCATCGGGATCTTCGGCGGCACGTTCGATCCTCCCCACGTCGGGCACCTTCTCCTCGCCGCTGACGCGCGTGACGCCCTGAATCTCGACCAGCTGATTTTCGTCCCCGCCTCGTCGCAGCCGTTGAAGGCGAATAACCCGGCGGTGGCGTCGCCGCAGGATAGGCTGGAAATGGTGAGGCTGATAGTCTCCGACGACGCTAATTACCAGGTGGACGAGGCGGAAATCACCCGTAAAGGGTTATCTTACACAGTCGATACGCTGGAGCATTTGTCGGCACGGTATCCGGGTGCAAAACTGTTTCTTTTGTTGGGTCAGGACGCGCTGGAGAGCTTCGAGCAATGGAAGAATCCGGGGCGCATCCGTGAGCTCGCCACTTTGGCGGTGATGCAGAGATCGGGTCAGGGAAGACCTCGTGCCGACACTCAGTCGAAAGGTGTGGTCACCGTATCGACGCGGCGCGTCGACGTGTCCTCTACCGAGATTCGGGAACGGCTCCGTGCCGGGAAATCAATCAAGGGATTCGTGCCTGAGAGCGTCGAGCGCTTCATCGACGCTCGCGGGCTTTATCGTTGAGACGGAGTTTCCGTCTGAGGAAGATCAGTAAATGGCGTTAACAGGTTTGCTAAGCGGTGTGTTCGGTACTCGCCACGATCGTGAGCGCAAGCGCGTTCAGCCGATCGTGGACGAGGTCAACGAGCACTACGCCCGACTGCAGACGGTCTCCGAAGAGGAGCTGCGCGGACAGACGGAGAAATTTCGCGCGCGCATACGCGAGGTTACGAGTGGGCTCGAAGCGCGGATCGCCGAGCTCAAGGAGAGCAAGCGTCAAACCTCGGATCCGGCGGGGCGCGACGAGCTGGACAACGAGTTGAGCGGAGTCGACGGCCGGGGCGGAGTCGAGCAGGAGCTCCGTGAGGCCACCGCCAACGTGCTCGACGAGCTGCTGCCCGAAGCCTTTGCCACAGTTCGTGAGGCAGCGCGCCGGCTGCTCGGCACCAAGGTGATCGTGACCGGTCAGGAGATGGACTGGAACATGGTGCCTTACGACGTACAGCTGATGGGAGGAATCCAGCTGCACCAGGGCCGTATCGCCGAGATGGCGACCGGTGAGGGCAAGACGCTCGTCGCAACGCTGCCCTTGTATCTCAACGCGCTGCCCGGGAAAGGCGCGCATCTCATCACCGTCAACTCCTACCTCGCCCGCCGCGACTCGGAGTGGATGGGACACGTCTACAAGTACCTCGGCCTCACCGTCGGCTGTATCGACGATACGGAGCCGGGCACGACACAGCGTCGCGACGCGTACGAGTGCGACATCACCTACGGCACCAACAACGAGTTCGGCTTCGACTACCTGCGCGACAACATGGTCCAGTCGCTCGATCATCGAGTGCAGCGCAACCATGTCTACGCGATCGTCGACGAAGTCGACTCGGTGTTGATCGACGAAGCGCGCACCCCGCTCATCATCTCGGGCCCCGTCGGCAATGAGAGCGACGCCGAGTACGGGATGCACAACGCCGCGGTCGCGCGGCTGGTGCGGAAGCAGACCGACCTGGTGAACTCGCTCGTCGCCGCCGGAGAGAAGGCGTTCGAGGAGGGCAACAACGACGACGCCGGGCTCTACCTGTACAAGGCGCAGCTCGGTGGCCCGAAGAACAAGCGCCTGCTGAAGATGATGCAGGAGACGGGCGCCAAGCAGCTGGTGCAGAAGATGGAGCTCGCCCACATCGCCGACCGCAGACTTCCGGCGGGCAAGCAGCAGTACCGCGATATAGAAAACGACCTGCTCTATGTGCTCGACGAGAAGGGGCACACGGTGCACCTCACCGACGCCGGTGTCGATTTCATGTCGCCGGACGCTCACGACGAGTTCGTGCTGCCCGATATTTCGCACGAGGTCCACGCCATCGATCACGATCCGGAGCTTACGCCGGCGGAAAAAATCGAGGCGCGCACCGCGCTCGACATCGAATACGCCAGAAAGAGCGAGCGGCTGAACATCGTGCACCAGCTGTTGCGGGCGCACGCGTTGTTCGAGCGCGACGTCAACTACGTCGTGCAGGAAGGCCAGGTTCTCATCGTCGATGAGTTCACCGGCCGCACCATGCACGGACGGCGCTGGTCAGAAGGGCTTCACCAGGCCGTCGAAGCGAAGGAAGGCGTCCAGGTAAAGGGCGAGACGCAGACTCTCGCCACCATCACCATCCAGAACTACTTCCGTCTCTACGACAAGCTGGCCGGAATGACCGGTACCGCTGAAACCGAAGAGACCGAGTTCCACGAGATCTACAAGCTGGGCGTGTCGGTGATTCCGACCAACCGTCCGGTGATTCGCGACGACAGGCAGGACCTGGTCTACAAGACCCGCCGCGAGAAATACAACGCCATTCTCGAGGAGACGCAGCGGCTGCACGACATCGGCTTCCCCGTTCTGGTCGGCACGGTGAGCGTCGAAGTATCGGAGACGTTGTCGCGCATGTTCAAGCGCGCCGGCATCACGCACAACGTGCTGAACGCGAAGTACCACCAGCGCGAAGCGGAGATCGTCGCGTTCGCCGGTCAGCCGGGCGCGGTGACGATCGCTACCAACATGGCCGGCCGCGGAACGGACATTAAGCTCGGCCCCGGCGTCACCGAATCGAAGCCTTCGCAGCGCAAGGACGCCGAGAACCAGATCGTCGACGTCGTCGAATGCGGTGGCCTGCACATCATTGGCTCGGAGCGTCACGTGTCACGCCGCATCGACCGCCAGCTACGCGGGCGCTCGGGACGCCAGGGCGACCCGGGTGCTTCGCAGTTCTTCCTGTCGCTCGAGGTCGACCTGATGCGGCTCTTCGGGTCCGAGC
>JBKOVX010000282.1:0-1870 GCA_046724115.1 Gemmatimonadota bacterium
CTCGTCGATGAAGAGAATGATGTTCTTGTTCTGCGCGATCTCGTTCATGACCGCCTTGAGGCGCTCCTCGAACTGACCGCGATACTTGGTGCCCGCGATTACCGCCGCCATATCCAGCGACAGTACGCGATTGTCGCGCAGTGAATCGGGGCACTCGCCGTTGGCGATAAGCTGCGCAAGTCCTTCGACGATCGCCGTCTTGCCGACGCCTGGTTCGCCGATGAGGACCGGATTGTTCTTCTTGCGACGCGTGAGGATCTCCATCACACGCTCGATTTCCTTGCCGCGGCCAATCGTCGGATCGAGCTGATTGTCCGCTGCGAGCTGCGTGAGATCTCTGCAGAAATGATCGAGGGCGGGAGTCTTAGACTTCTTCTCTCCCTTGCCCGTCTGAGTCTGAGTCTGGCCAGGCGTGCCCTGAGCAGCGGCAGGAGTGCCGCCCTGCGGCATCTCGGTGCCGAGCAGGCGCAGCGTCTCCGCCTTCGCCGCATCGAGATTGACGCCGGCATCGGTCAGGACCTGGGCCGCGATTCCCTTCTCCTCGCGCAGCAGGCCGAGCAGCAGGTGCTCGGTGCCTACGTACCCGTGCGAGAGATCGCGAGCCTCGCCCATGGCGAGCTCGAGAACTTTCTTGGCGCGGGATGTATACGGTAGATCGGGACCAGTCGCGGCAGCGGCTTTCCCTTTCTTTACAGTCTCCTCGATTTTTTGCTGAATTTCGTCGAGGTCGACGCTGAGGTTTTGAAGGACGGCTGCGGCTACGCCCTCTCCTTCGCGGATGAGACCGAGCAGTATGTGCTCAGTGCCGACGTACTCGTGATGGAGCCTTGCCGCCTCCTCACGGGCCATGGCGAGAACCTTTCGAACTCGCTCTGTGAAGTTGTACCCGTTCATTTCTGCGATCCTCAGTGCGGGAGCTAGTTCCTTCGCGTGCGTGACAGTGTTGCCACTGCGGCGCGCGTGATTACCCGCTACCCCTTACTCAGCTTCGACAGCTAGCGTCTCCCGCACGTATCGAGCGCGCGCGACATTCGCTTCGCTTTCTGTCAGCGCGCGTCCCTCGGTATGTCCGAGGTGCGCCAACTGGCTATAAATCAGGAGCTTGTTGAGGGTATATACACTGAGACCGCTTATCAGTTTCAAGCCGACAGCCAGTCGCACGCCGCTCATGTAATTCATTGATTCATCGAAGCTCAAGCTGCGTGCATATCGCAGCGTGCCATAGGCACGCCAGAGCTTGTCTTCAATAATATAACCCGCATCGCGCAACAACACTCTGCGCGCTTCTTCTTCGCGCTCGATTACATGTCTAACGACGCGTACGAGGTAATCAAGTAACTCACCTTCTGATCGTCCGAGCGTCGTCTGATTCGAGATCTGGAAGAAATTCCCGACCACTTCGCTCCCCTCACCGTACATGCCTCGATAAGTCAGGCCAACCTGCTGCAATCCAGCCAGCACTTTGCCGATCTCCTTGGTCAGGACCAGGCCCGGTAGATGTATAAGCACCGAGGCTCTCAGCCCGGTCCCTACGTTGGTCGGACAGGCAGTGAGGTAGCCAAACTCGTTGTGGAAGGCGTAGGGCACCCGATTCCCCAGCTCGGCGTCGAGGCGCTCGATGACCCCGAACGCGTCGGCGACGTGGAAACCCGAGTGCAGGGCCTGTAGACGCAGATGGTCTTCCTCATTGACCATGATACCGACGCCGCGCGAGAGGTACACCGCCGCCCCGGTCCTGACCGGCTGCTCGTTGAGGCCTGCCAGCTCCTTGCTCACCAGGTGGCGCTCGTGGAGGAGCAGCCTGTCTTCGGGAGGCAGCTCGTCGACGCGCAGCAGCACCCCGTCCTCGATCGAGCGGAGACTACCGAAC
>JBKOVX010000356.1:0-2640 GCA_046724115.1 Gemmatimonadota bacterium
GCGTTCGGGTGCGGCAGCTGGAACGAACCCGGCGGATAGTGCGACGGATAAACCATCGGCAGTACGACGTCGACCGATTCAGTGATCGGCTCCCACTTCTGTCCGACCTCGAGCGCACCGCCAACGGTGGTGACGAGACCGAAAATGTCAGCGGTCGTCCTCACCCCGAGCTTCGCGAAGCGCGCCCGCGCCGTGTTCAGGAATTCAGCGAGGACCTGCGGTTTGCTGCGACCGTTCTGCTCGGGGAAGACCTGCGCCGGCAGACTCTTGAACGGCTCCGGAAATCGGATGTAATCGAACTGGATCTCGCCGAATCCCATTTTGATCGCTTCTTCGGCGACGCGGAAATTGTACTCCCAGATCGCGTTCGCGTACGGATTCACCCACGTCTGGCCTTTCTTGTCGTGCCATGGTGAGCCGTCGGCCTTTCTGATGGTGTGATCCGGATTGTTGCGCGCGGTCACCGAGTCCTTGAAGACGACGATGCGGGCCACCGGCAGGATTCCGTGGGCGCGAATCGTATCGACGAGGGCGCGGAGATTGTGCGCCTTCACTTGCGTGCCCGCGTTCTTCTTCAACATCGGATCGGCGGGATCGAAGTTGAGCCCGAACTCGTCCTTCACGTCGATGATGAGCGCGTTGATCTCGGTGGAGTCGGCGATTCCAATGAGATGCTTGAGGCGATGAGCATTCGCCGCGAAACGGAACACATAGAGTCCGCGCGCGGGCAGCGTTCCCTTGATCAGTGAATCCAGAACCGGGGGCGTGGGATGCGACCCGGCTATCAGAGCAGCGGCGCGTGGCACGGTGTCCGTATCGGCAACTGCCCTCGCAGGCGTGCTGCTGGCGACCGATGGTGCGCTCTCTCTCTCCGGGTGGATGCCAGCAGGCCCCGCCTGCAGATCAGGTGTGGCGCTCTTCGCAGTTGCCTCGTGCGTACCAGTGCAGGCAAGCGCGGACGCCGCCGCCACCGCTGCCATCGCGAGGGTGATCTTATGGAAAGTCATTCTTCTTTTGTATGGTTTTCAGAGGAGGGAGACGGGTCCAATTTAATCAGAATATTACTATCGAGGTGAAAATTCGGTCCCTCGGTCGTCTTATCAATGCGTCAAGGCGGGCCGTTGATGTAGCCGCTCAAAACCACCCACAAAAAAAAGCGGGCAGCTCTAAGCTGGGTAAGCTTGCTGCTTCGAGCGGTGGAACAAAGTGAAGCTCCAAGCAGCTCGAAGCTGTTCGCTGACTAAGCTTAAAGCTGCCCGCTTTTGTTTTGTGGTGGCCAGCCAATTGGCGACCCGCTATGGGCCGCCTTGATAAGAGACCAAGATATATTGACCAAATGCGTCGTCTTCCAACGCTTATTCTCATCTCTCTGGCCGGCTCCTGCGCGCTGCCGCCGCCCCCACCCCCGCTCGCAGAATTCCTGGTCTCGGCGGGCGACCAGACCTACTGGGTGCGGAGCGACAACTCGGGCGTACGAGTTCGGGGGTCACCGCTGATTCTGGCGCGGACGGCCGGGCGCTACTATGAAATCTTCGTTGGGGAGATCGACCGCTCCTTCCCAAAGGCGCTGCTCAGCGGCGAACGGGTTTTCCGGCGAGACCTGGCGACCGGCGACTCGACGATGATCTTCGACGACACTGCTGTGGTGCGTCTCGCCGAGCAGTATCATCGCGACCATCCGAGGGCACAGCTGCTTGGACCGGATGACGACCCCGACGACAACGTCGACATCACGGCCGTCGGCGAGACCGACATCCTGAACGTGCTCGGTCCGTACGTCGCGCTCGAGCATCGGCTTTCCATCGAGCGACAGGATGAGCACGATCAGGACGATACCACGCGCGCCGTGATCGACTGGCGGAACGGCAAGCCGGTGGAGTTGGATCGGATGCTGCGCGATCCGTCGGTGCAGGAGGCAGCTGGTGAAGGCGGACTGGTGAACCGCCGCTGGAGACACGAAGGATACGATGTCGTCTCGCGGTACGATTCGGCCCACAAGTTGAACGCGCTCGCAATCCGCGATCGCCGTGGCCGCGAGTGGCGACTCGGCCTGGTGGCGACCAGCTTCGTACAGATCTTCTGGCTCGACAAGCCGCGCGTCGACGCGCAAACCCGCCACGCGCTGGCGCGAGCTTTCAATGACGCGACTGCGTACGGCGAGAGCATCCAGCAGGTGTCAAACAGAGGGGCCAAGGTGAAATCGCGAATCCGAGCGACCCATTTGGCGGGAGGAGGGAGGCGGAAGGCGGGAGGAGGGGCGAGGGGCGAGAGACGAGGGACGAGGGGACGACAAACTTGAAAGAACGCGCTCGGCCCGTCAAAGAACCCGCTCGGCCCGTCAGTGAAAGCCACCATGAGTCATCTGAGCTGATGCAACCGCAGCACGCCAACGTGCTCGGCAACGTATTCGGAGGTGTCGTGCTGTCGATGATGGATACGACGGCGGCTGTCTCCGCCATAAGGCACGCGCGCCATATCTGCGTGACGGTTTCGGTCGATCGCGTCGATTTTCGTGAGCCGATCCACGTCGGCGAGCTTCTCATCATGAAGTCGAGCGTCAATTACGTCGGCAGGACTTCGATGGAAGTGGGCGTCAGGGTCGAATCGGAGAACCTCCTGACTGGTGTGAGGCTTCACACC
>JBKOVX010000448.1:0-2835 GCA_046724115.1 Gemmatimonadota bacterium
CATGTACGGCTCGTGCCAGCAATCATCCGGAATCTCCCCTCGATAAGCCTCCGCGGCCGAGTTCACGATGCCCAGAATCCTGGCATTCTCCTCGACGCGGCAAGGGCGGATCGGGCTCGTACCAACTTTCATTTCACCCGAATCGACAGCGCGTGATGAAACACGTTGCGCGGATCGTACCGCCGCTTGATCTGCTGCAGCCGAGGGTAGTTGTCCTTGTAGTAGAGCATGTACCAGGGCACACTCGACGTATTCAGCGCGGGATCGGCGAGATCGACATCCGGATGATTGATGAACGTCCCATCGTATCGATCGTTGGGTACCGGCACGCCGCCAGTCTCAGCAAACAGCTCCCGATAAAACGACCGCACCCATTTTAGATTCGCCGCTTCGTCACGCGGATCGACCCAACCGGTGTTGCACGCCATGTCGAAGATCGAATTGCGTTGTGCAGCCGCCGTGGCCTCCTGCGGAACGACGTTGACCCGCCCGCCGTAGCTCGCCAGTCCAAACGCGCCGCCCATGACGTCGTAATCCGTACGCGTCATATAATCGTGGACGACGTCGACCTGCCGATCGGAAAGCCGCTTCCTCAGCATCGCGTCCTTCACCTTCACGCTGACCCCACCCGGCGGCATTGCGAACAAATCTGGGAACGGATTCAGCGCGAAATCCAGCCACGACATCCGCGCGATCTCGCGCGCACTCGGCGCCGCGATTCCCTCGCTCACGGTCGCGACGTAATCGTCGATCTGCTTTTGCGCAGCCGCGCCTTCTGTACTCAGCCCTCGGAGAATGATCTTCCCCAGCTGCTGCCGGTGGACGATCAGCAGCGTCCAAAGCGAAGCATTCGCCGAATCAGCACCGCTGTTCTTCTCCGACCAGATCCCGTTGTTGCGCAGCATTCGCGCGAACGATGCCTTGTCGATGTCGCTCCAATTCCACTCGGCTCTGAACGTGGTGATCGACTTTGGCGCAGATGGGAGCAATCGCGCCGGGTCATCGCCCGACGCGTCCATCGATCGAAACCAGTACCGCGTGACGATGCCAAAGTTGCCGCCGCCGCCGCCGGTGTGCGCCCACCAGAGGTCGCGATTCGGACTCTTAGTCTCGCGAGTCGCCACGATAGTCCTGACGTGTCCACCCTTGTCCACGGTGACGACCTTCACGGCATAGAGATAATCGGCTGCCAGGCCCAGCTCGCGACAGAGAAATCCGAACGCGCCACCAACGACGTGGCCGCCCATTCCGATCTCGGGGAACTCGCCGAGCGGCACGACCACTCCCCAGTTCTCGTACAGCGCGCGAAATGTCTCGCCAACCGTGGCACCGGCTTCCACTGCAATCGCGCGCATCTTCTTGTCGTAGTGGATGCGTTTCATCGGTGAGACGTCGATGATTACTTTCGCGTCGGGGTCCGACACCAATCCCTCGAGGCAGTGCCCGCCACTGGTGACCACCAAACGCCGCCTTTCGTTCACCGCCTCCTGGACGGCGGCTACGACTTCGTCCGTCGAGCTGACGACGCGCACATAATCAGGTCGAGCTGCGAACCGCTTGTTGAAGCGCTTGTCGACCACGGCGCGATATCCGGGATCCTCGGGGCCGAGCCGAGCGGCTTGATCAGAGGGGCTGACAGTTGTCATCGGGCCTGACAAGATGTCATATAAGACCGATGATAGTCCACCTCATCGACGGAACGTACGAGCTCTTTCGCCACTTTTACGGCCAACGCCGCTGGAACGAGGGCAAGGACAAGCCATACGGCGCCGTCGCCGGCGTTTTGCATTCCGTGCTGGAGATGGTCGAGACCGGCGCTACCCACATCGGCGTCGCCACCGACCACGTCATCGAGTCATTCCGCAACGATCTCTGGCCCGATTACAAGACCGGTGAAGGAATCGAGCCAAATCTCGTGGCGCAATTTCAACCGCTCGAAGATGCACTCCGCGCGATGGGCGTAGCCGTCTGGCCGATGGTGGAGCTCGAGGCCGACGACGGGCTCGCCTCGGCGGCGCATCTCGCGTCGGAGGATTCGCGCGTCGACAAAGTCTGCATCTGGGCCAACGACAAGGATCTCGCCCAGTGCGTCCGCGGCGATCGCGTCGTGCAGATCATCCGCAAAGGAATGCAGGTTAGGAACGCCGCCGGTGTGCGCACCAAATTCGGAGTCGAGCCGGAGCTGATCCCCGATCTCCTCGCACTCGTCGGCGACGCACAGGATGGCTATCCCGGCATCGCCGGAATCGGGTCCGCCACCGCCGCATCATTGCTCAATCGCTACGGCCCGATCGAGTCATTCCCTGAAACTGTCCTCGGCGCCAATCGCCAGCGAGCGCTTCTGTTCAAGGATCTGGCGACGCTCAGGACCGACGCGCCGCTCTTCGCCGACGTCGACGAAATCGAGTGGAAGGGTCCGACCCCCGCATTCGCCGAGTGGCCGGAGCGGATGGCCGACAAGCGCATCCAGGAGCGGAGCGCGAACGCTCTCGCGAAAAGGAGCGCCGCCGGCACCAAGCCGACGAAGCAGAGCGAACTGTCTCTCTGACGCTCGATGCCGACCGACGCTCAGCTACGCTGGACTCCCGCGCGACCGAACGCACTCGTGGTCGCATGCTCGGATGGTCGGTTGCAGGAGGCGACCGACGAGTTTCTCGCCCGTGAATTCAAGATCACGCGCTACGATCGCTTCTACGTCCCCGGCGGCGGTGGCGCCCTCGCCTCGAGCGGCACCGACACCGTTCGCGCCCAGCAGATGTGCGCCGAGTGCAAGTATCTGGTGGATCTGCATGCTGTGCGACGCGTGATCCTGCTCTTCCACGGCCCGTCTTCGGA
>JBKOVX010000167.1:0-3023 GCA_046724115.1 Gemmatimonadota bacterium
GATCTGGCGAATGGCGAAATAGACCAGCAGAACCCGGGACGTGGTCGCCGCGTGCAAACCCGCCACGACCGCGCGGGCGCGTTCCTTCAGTCCGGCGTGCTCGAGCAATCCAATGACTGGCAGCACCAGCCAAACGATCGCCACGTAGCGACTGGTGATGAACGCCTTGCCGAACGCCGCCACAACTTCGAGAGGCGCGAGTCCGCCGGCGATTCCAGTGGCCAGCCCGGCGACTGTGACGACCAGCAGCGGATTTATTCTCAGTACAAATCCGACGACGACGATGACAATGCCGATCAGGGAGAACATCGCTCTCCGTGGGTAACGGAATCCAAATTCGTGAGGGACAAACTTCGGAATCCGTCACCAGGCCTACAAGGTCACGCCCCCGCCTTCTGCGGATTCCAGGAGTGCCGTTCGTCCCGCGCCTCTTTGAGCCATGCGTACAGCGCGTCGTACACAACGAAGCCGTGTCGGATCTGCTCGTGGTCGTCGCTGAAGAGGCGCGAGAGGCCGAGCGAAACCGCCAGCAGTCCCGCGCACTGTGGAGCAGCGTCGAGCCGATCCGTGTCAGCGCCGCGGACGATCCTGGCCAATGCGCTGAGCGAGGGATCATCGAGCTGGTACTTCGCCAGAAACGCGTCGAAGCTGCACAGCGGCCCATCGTGAGAGAGCTCGACACCTTCGACATCGTAGGGAACAGCACCCGTTTGTCGCACGACGTTGGCGACTTCACCGGGCGGAACGAAGAGGAACTCGGCCTCCTCGTCGATAAATCTCGCGATCAGCCACGGACACGCTACTCGATCGATCTTCGGCCGTTCACGGGTAACCCATTTCATACTCGTCCTCCCTCGTCCTTCGCCCCTTTCCCCTCTCAGCCTCCCGCCCTTCATCCCCGCCGCTTGCGGAAGTACTCGTATAGGTTGTCAAACAACGCCGCGCCCTGCTCGATCCGCTTCACGTCATCCGCGTTGGTACGGACGAGGCCGTCAACGAGCGCCGCTGTTCCAGCCGTCTCCGCCCGATTGAACCGGTCATCCTTGCAATCGATGTCGTGAACGACCTCGCCGATTGCGCGCAGGGCACGGTCTCGCAGCGCGAATCGACGTAGCAGTGTCTGGAACGAGCACTCCTCGCCGACGTGCGTGTACTCGGCTTCGAACATGTCGAAGCGAAGCTCTCCCGTTTTCGGCTTGTAGCCTCGGCCGGCGACGAACTTGAACCGGGCCTTCTTGTCGATGAAGCGGCGTATGAGCCAGGCGCTGGCAATCCGGTCTACATGAACACCTTGGCGCGTAACCCAGGTACGACCCGCCCGAACTCGATCCGGCGCCGCCGGCAACGCATCTCGATCGGTTGACCCCGCGCGCTCAGTCTCCAGCATCGCATCAAGCTCCTCGTCGCCGATTCCTTCGACGAACTCGGCCTCCGCGATCACCGCGCTCCCGCCCTCGCTCTCGACTTCGCGGCGGAGCCACGCGAAGTCCTCAAATGCCTCGTCGCTCAGTGGAAGCGCGTATACGGTTTTCTTGACCGCCACCGCGCCCAGCCGACGCAGCCGACGCCTGACCTTCACCCGCAGATAATCGGGCTTGGGCGGCAGCTGATGAATGAAGAGAAGCCAGCGCCGACTACTGCTTCGCTCTTGCGCGGATGATTCAGTAGAAGCATCCATTGATTCTATTGTATCATTGGCTGGATCGGGCGTCAACAGCCGGAGGAATGCAGTGCGAGTGCTCAATGCCGATGACGTAGGCAGTCTGCTGGATATCCGAGACTGTATTCGCGAGGTCGAGAATGCGTTCCGCGCCCGAGGCGAAGGACGACTTGCCCCAAGCGCAGTCGTAGGCCTGGACCTGAATGGCGGCAGCCTGCACGCCAAACTGGGCGCGCTGGATCTCGACCGCCGCTACGCCGCTGCCAAAATCAACGCGAATTATCCCAACAACCCCTCCCTGCACGGCCTCCCCGTAATCCAGGGTCTGGTCGTCTTGTTCGAGGCTTCGACAGGAACACCGCTAGCCTGCATGGACTCGGCGATCATTACCGCAATGCGTACCGCGGCGGCATCCGCGGTCGCCGCGAGATACCTCGCGGTTTCACACGCATCAAGCGCTGCCTTCATCGGCTGTGGTACTCAGGCGCGCGCCCACGACCAAGCTCTTCGCCAGGTACGGCCGGTGAAACGCTTCGTTCTGTTCGATCAGAATCCAGCAATCGCTGAGCAGTTCGCAGTCTCGCTGAGAGGGCTGGATATCACAGTCGCGATCGCCGCCAATGCTAAGCAGGCCGCGCGCTCGTGCGAGATCGTCGTTACGTCCACTCCCTCACGAACGGCACTACTCGATGTCGGCGACGTCACCCCCGGAACCTTCATCGCTGCGGTTGGGGCCGACAACGAGCACAAGCAGGAGTTAGCGCCTTCACTCCTTCGCGCAGCCGTGGTTGTCGTCGATGATCTCGATCAATGCTCGAGAATCGGCGATCTGCATCACGCTCTCGATGAGGGCATCATGCGGCGCGATGACGTCCGCGCCTCTCTCGATCAAATCGTTGCCGGTACGTCGGATGGACGCCGAGCCGATGATGAGATCGTCATCTTCGACAGCACCGGCGTCGCAATCGAGGACGTTGCCGTCGCAGCTCTCGCCTACGAGCGAGCCGAAACCACCGACACCGGTGTTGTTATCGACGGAAGGTCAGCCCGGTATTAGCGGCCGATCCAGTAGTTCACTTTCACCTGGAAGACGTTTGTCGGCCGGTCACGGAAGATTGCCCGATTCTGCGTCCCGAAATCGAAGGTGCCGGTCGGATCGCTTCCGGTGCGACTCTGCGTCCAGACGAAGAAGATCGTCGAGCCCGGACGATATTCCCACCGCAGAACCGCATTGCCAATCAGTGACCTGAAGGTGAAGTCTGGATCCTCAAAGGTGAACGGTGCCGCCGGACCTGCTCCATCGGGATCGACCGTGTATTCGGCACTTGTTGTCGCCGTCGCCGGAGTACGGACGATGGTACCG
>JBKOVX010000230.1:0-4978 GCA_046724115.1 Gemmatimonadota bacterium
GTGATCCTTCGGCGTGACAACGCCCGCCTGCAACGCGATCACAGAAGTCGCCAGCTTGAATGTCGAACCCGGCGGATAACGTCCCTGGATGACTTTATTGACCAGCGGCCGACGCTTGTCTTCCAGGAGCTGCTTGTAGTATTCGACCGGAATTCCGCCGGTGAACTTGTTCGGGTCCCAGCTCGGCGCGCTGTACAGCGCGAGTACTTCGCCGGTGTTTGGATCGATCGCAATCGCGCCGCCCTGCAGCGAATCTGCAAAAATGCCGGAAGTGAATTTCTGGAGATCGAGGTCGATGTTGGTGTAGAGGGGTGGCGCGCCTTCTGGATCCAGATCGGGACGCGGTCCCTCGCCACGTACCGGCCGTCCGCGCGCATCTACTTCGTCGAAGCGCACTCCCTCCCGCCCATGGAGGATGTTCTCGTATTGCTTCTCGAGGCCCGCCTTTCCGATCGACTGGCCGGGCTTGTAGGCGGCGTACTTCGGATCATTGAGCTCGGACTCTGTGATCTCACCCGTGTAGCCGACGAACGACGCGACGATCGGTCCGTCCGGGTAGTAGCGCTTCGGCACCGACTGGATGATCAGGCGCGGAAAGTCGAGCCGGTGTTCCTCGAGAACCGAGACGATGTCGATCGACGCATCGGGAAGAATGACGGTCGGACGCGTCGGCGCACGCCGATAGCGCCTGACCGCCAGGTTCATGTCGTTTTGCGTCAGCTGCAGTGTCGGCGCGAGCTGGGCGAGAGCGCCGCGCAGACTATCGACGCTCGGCGCCGTAATCGAAACGGAGTACGCGGGAAGATTCTCGGCGATGACGCTGCCGTGGCGATCGTAGATGATGCCACGCGGCGCCGGCAACGGAATCGGACGCAGGCGGTTTTCTTCCGACTGCATCACGTACGTCTTGTTCTGAATTACCTGCGTCTTGAAGAACGCGCCCACCAGCAGCACGAATCCGATTCCGAGTGCCAGCGAGCTCATTCTTGCCCGGCGAGCGACGTCGTTCGGATGAAAGCTCATGCGGGAGTTGGCTCCAATAGTGGGCGCATTAGGAACAATAACAGGACGCCCACCGCGGCGGTGACGGCCGCCGACAGCGGTGACCACAGCAATAGCTGTTGCAGAAGCTCGACGCCCTTCACTCGTTGTTCACCGACAAAATACAGAATGTCGAAGACCCATTTGCCGATGAAAAAGAAGAAGGCGTTGAGAACGAGATTGTCGGCGAAGAAAACCGCTTTCAGGTAGGAGGCGCCGAACCCGACAACGGTCATCGCGATGGCTCCGGCGCCGAGCGCGTCGGGCGCGAGCGAATCCGAGATGAGACCGAGGACGAAACCGATGACCGCGGCGGTCGCGGGTCTAACGCGGACCGACGCCAGAAGGAGCGCCAGAATCAGGAAGTCCATCGGCGCACGCCACCCGAGTAGAGGGCGGAGCGTGTAATGTAGGACGACGAAAATGAGGAAGCTGATTATCGCGCGAATCGCTCCGCCCAGGTTCATCGCGTTGCTCCTGGTCGGTGCGGGATCGTGTCGGTTCTGACGGAATCGCGTCTGGGGACCGTATCCCGACGGGTTGTGTCCGCACGCCTGGCGGCGCTGTCCGCTGCAGCCCGGCGCGCAGCAGCTCGCTGAGCAGCAGCACGGGCGGCGGCCGCCCGAGCCGCGACAGCTGCGGCACTCGTGTCAGTCGCCTCCGGCGTTGCCGGCGCCGCACCCAGCGGAGGAGCGCCATTGGCGCGGGCCATTGAGTCGATCACCGCGCGTCTCGCCGCAGCTTCGGCGAGAGCGGCGGCCTTCGCGGCAGAATCACCCGAAACGACGATCCGTTGGGCGGCCTGGTCCACTTGCGCGACACTCTGCCACACACCATCGAAACCCTTGGCCAGTCTGTCGCGTCGCAGGATCATCACTGAATAGACGTCGGCGGGGTTGACCGCGGGTTGCAGCAGATACGTGCGCGCCCAACCTTCGCTGGTCTTGACCTCTTGCAGCACAGTCCCGATAGGAATTCCGCGCGGCCAAACGCCACCCCAACCGGAGCTGACGATTTGTGCGCCCGGCTTGAGCGTCGCCCTGAAGGGCACGCCACGCAGCTCGATCAGGTAACCTCCCGTTGCCCCGGTGAGATGTGCCTGCGCGATTCCGAACGCGGTACCATCGGGTGACATCGCGCTGACGCGAAAATCCGGATGGGTCCACAGCATCGCGTGACTCATCGTTGGATCGACCTGATCGACGACACCGACCAATCCTTCCGGCGCAATCACCGGACTCAGGCGGCTGACCCCAGCGCGCGAGCCGGCGCTCAAGATCACCGTGGTTTCGTCGCGAACGCCGCGGCCGTGCAGCGCTTCAGCCGGGATGAACCCCAATCGTAACCGAGATCCGAGCCCGATCAGTTTTCTGAGCCGGTCGTTTTCGCTCTCGAGAGATGCGGCCTTCATCGTGCCGAGAGAAAGGCTGTCGAGGTGTTGCTGCTTGGCGTCCGCCGAAAGCAGCGACTGCCTCCCCCGCTCGGCGTTTTCCTGGAGCATCACCAGCGGAGCCAGGAATGTGCGCCGCATTCCGGTCGCGACAGGGTCGCGCATTGCATCTGGAAGAGCACGCGCCGCGAGCGCGAGGACAATACAAGTCGACAGTACTATCAGGTCGAACCGGGTGTTGCTGCGGAGCGTGCGCTGCAAGTGTTACCTCAAGTCGCTAAGACAGACCAGTATTTCGCCTCATCATCAAGAATACGGCCTGTACCACGAACAACACAGGTCAGCGGATCTTCGTCGACGTGAATTGGAAGTCCAGTCTCCTGCGAGAGCAGAACGTCCAGGCCGCGTATGAGAGCACCGCCGCCGGTCATCACGATCCCGCGGTCGACGATGTCGGCAGCGAGCTCGGGCGGGGTGATCTCCAGCGCGCGCCGCACAGCGTCGACGATCTGCTGAATCGGCTCCTGAACCGCATCGCGGATCTCCGACGAGTGCACGCGCACCGTCTTGGGGATGCCTGATACAAGATCCCTGCCTTTGACGTCCATTTCCTTCTCGTCGCCGACTGGTGCGGCGGAGCCGATCTGAATCTTCACCTGCTCTGCCGTCGATTCACCGACGAGAAGGTTGTAGTTCTTGCGCATGAACTGAACGATCGCCATGTCGAGCTCGTCGCCGCCGGTACGGATCGAGGTATCGCTGACGATGCCCGACAAGGCGATGACGGCGATCTCGGTAGTTCCCCCACCGATGTCGATCACCATGTTGCCCGTCGGAGTCTCGACCGGCAGGCCGACGCCAATCGCGGCAGCCATCGGCTCGGCGACCATGAACACTTCCTTGGCGCCCGCGCCAAGTGCCGAGTCACGCACCGCGCGCTTCTCTACTTCGGTGATCCCAGACGGAACGCAGACAATGACGCGCGGCTTCACCTTGAAGACGTGGTTCTCGATGATCAACGCCAGGAAGTAGCGCAGCATCTTCTCGGTGACGTCGAAGTCGGCGATGACTCCGTCCTTCATCGGACGAACCGCGATCACACCTTCAGGCGTACGGCCGAGCATGCGCTTCGCTTCGAGACCGACGCCTTTGATCTTTTTGGTTTCGCGATCGAGGGCGACAACTGATGGCTCGTTGAGCACGATCCCTTCGCCCTTCACGTAGATCAGTGTATTTGCGGTGCCGAGATCGACGGCAATCGCGTTCGCCGGGAAGAGTGCGCCCGGTTTAAAGAATGGCCAGCGCATTAGTTCAAATATGAATCGGGTGGAGTATACGGCAAGGCAAACGCCTCAGCGACAGCGGGATATGTCACTTTACCGTCTACGATGTTGAGTCCTTTTCTCAGTGCAGCGTTTTCCTTGAGCGCCTGCTTCCATCCCTTGTTCGCCAATTGCATGGCATACGGGAACGTCGCGTTGGTGAGCGCAAGGGTTGAAGTTCGTGGTACTCCGCCGGGCATGTTGGCGACTCCGTAATGAATGATACCATCCACGACGTAAGTTGGATTCTCGTGTGTAGTGGCCTTGATGGTTTCAACGGAGCCTCCCTGATCGATGGCCACGTCGACGATCACCGATCCCGGCAGCATCCTCTTCAGATCTTCGCGGCGAATCAGACGCGGAGCGACGGCACCCGGAATGAGCACCGCTCCCACGACCAGATCCGCAGTGGAGATCTGCTCCAGGATGTTATGACGATTGGAATAGATGAGTGTGACGTTGGCCGGCATAACATCCGACAGGTATCGCAGTCGTTCGAGGCTGAGGTCGAGTACGGTTACTTTCGCACCCAGGCCAGCCGCCATCTTGGCGGCGTTGATTCCGACGACGCCTCCGCCGAGGATCACGACCTTGCCCGGGGGAACGCCAGGGACGCCGCCGAGAAGAACGCCACGGCCCCCATGAATCTTCTCCAGGTATTTGGCACCCTCCTGTACCGCCATCCGTCCGGCTACCTCTGACATCGGGGTGAGAAGTGGCAATTCCCTTGACGGTAATTCCACGGTTTCGTAGGCGATGCACGTGGCGCCGCTCTTGAGGTGCGCCAGCGTGAGGTCCTTGTCGGCGGCAAAATGGAAGTAGGTGAAGATTACCTGCCCCTTTCGCATCCGCGGCCATTCCGGCTTGATAGGCTCCTTCACCTTCATGATCATGTCGGCTTCCCGCCAGACGGTGTCGGCATCCGGGCCAATCTTCGCCCCGACCGCTGTGTAGTCTGAATCAGGAAAGCCGCTTCCTTCGCCGGCGCCCTTTTCCATCATCACGCTGTGTCCGGCTGCAATCAGCGCCTCTGCCCCCGCGGGGACGAGCGCGACACGATTCTCGTTGGTCTTGATCTCCTTGGGAACGCCGATCTTCATTGGAATTTTCAGATTGCTTTGATTGAGAGTTGATGGGGGCAGCCAATCGTAGTGATGCTCACCCCGCCGCCTTTGGTCCGAGGGTCACCAATGTCTGCCGCGATGGCGAATAGAAGGTTCTGCAA
>JBKOVX010000289.1:0-7738 GCA_046724115.1 Gemmatimonadota bacterium
GGGCTACGAAGTCCACGTCGTCGACGACCTCTCGGCCGGAAAGCGAGGAAATATTCACAAGCAGGCTCAGTTCCACGAGATCAGCGTGACCTCCAGCGAGTTTGCGGAGCTGGTGCGCGAGCGCAAGTTCGACGTGATCGCCCATCTCGCCGCGCAAATGGATGTGCGGAAAAGTGTCGCCGATCCGTTGAACGATGCCACGATCAACATCCTCGGCACGTTGAACCTGATGGAAGCAGTGCGTGCCAGTCGCGCCGGAACGCGCATCGTCTTCACGTCCACCGGCGGCGTTCTTTACGGTGATTTCAACACGCCACCCAACCTCGAGACCTACCCGAAGGATCCGGAATCACCTTACGCGATCTCCAAGCTGAGCATCGAGCTCTATCTCGCGTACTATGGTCGCCTTCACGGACTCGACGCAGTCGCTTTGCGATTCGGAAACGTGTACGGACCGCGACAAGATCCGCATGGTGAGGCTGGCGTCGTCGCGATTTTCTGCGGGCGGATTCTCGACAACCGCCCGCTTACCGTTTTTGGGGACGGATTGCAGACGCGGGATTACGTCTACGTGGGTGACGTCGCCCGAGCGGTGTGGATCTCGGCGACCGCGCCGATGCCCGAGAAGGGAAGGCTCGATGCCCGGGCGTTCAACATCGGTACCGGCGTTGGTACGAGCGTTCTCGAAATCGCCGAGAACCTGCAGCGCGCAGCGCGAAGCAACGTGCCGGTGGAGTTTGCCCCGCACCGTCCAGGCGAGCAGCAGGAATCCTTTGTGAACGTCGACAAGGCGAAGGCAGTGCTCGGCTGGTCGCCCGAGGTCTCGCTCGAAGAGGGACTGGCGACGACCTACCAGTGGTTCGCGCAGCGAATGAGCGGGGCCGTAGCGTGAGCCAATTCTTCCTGCTGCAGATCGGTCAGGCGATTCCGACTTCGCCGATGGAGCTAGTGACGAACTCCACCGGCGCGACGAAGGTCGTGCTCGCGATTTTGATCGTACTGTCTCTTATCAGTTGGGCGATCATTTTCGCCAAGTGGTACGAGATACGCCGCGCGCTTCGCGTCACGTACGCCTTCAGCCATGAATTCGCCGGCGTTCCCACGCTCGAGCGCGCGGCGCAGCGGGCGCGCGACACTGGTGGCCCGCCGGCGACGATCATGGAGCGCGCGATGCGCTTCATTCACGAGACCACTCCCGCGTTGCACGGAACGTCCGAGCGCTCAGCGCGGTTCAGCAGCGCGCAGGTGGAGGCGCTCCAGCTCGTCCTCGACGCCGAGACCAGCTCGGAGCGCGACCGCCTCGCCAAGTGGATTCCGTCGCTGGCGACGATCGGATCGGTCAGCCCGCTGATCGGGCTCCTTGGCACCGTGCTGGGGGTAATAGATGCATTCGTCGGAATCGCGGCGAAGGGCTCGGGTAACATTGGCGCGGTGGCGCCCGGAGTTGCTGAGGCGCTGATCGCGACCGCTGCGGCACTGAGCGTCGCGATTCCGGCGGTGTTCGCCTATAACATCTTTGCCGCGCGTCTCAACAAGATCGAGGGTGAGATGGAAAGCGTCGCCTCGGAATTGATCGCGCTGATGGTGAGGGAGGGAATGATCTAATGGCAAAACCTGAAGGTCCGATCTCCCGGACGGGGGCACTCTGATGGCGAGGCGTGGACGTGGCCGCGACCGGCTTACGCTCAATGCTGAAATCAACGTCGTCAGCCTGATCGACGTGATGATGCTGTTGATGATCATCTTCATGATCACCGCGCCGATGATGCAGGGCGGGGTCGACATCTCGCTGCCGAAGGCGCAGGCGCGTCCCCTCGAGTCGAAGAGCGGTCTCACTGTGACCATCGATCGCTCGGGCGCGATCTACGTCGACAACGCTCGTCTCACCTACAATCAGTTCTCGGCGAGCTTCAAGGCGTTGGCGCAGCGACGTGGCAGCGGCGGAGTCTACTTGCGGGCGGACGACGGCGTTCCCTACGGCTCCGTCGTCCGGGTGCTGGCGATAATGCGAGCGAGCGGCGTCGGCGACATCGGACTCGTCGCCGAGCCACCAGAGGGAAAATGATTGCGGTGCGGGTCCGCTGATGTCGCGCAACGGCACCGGATCGCGGCTGTATGCCCCCTTCACGTTGTCGGCAATACTGCACGCCGCGGTGGCGACGGTGTTGTTCTACAACCTCCGCGACCAGAAGCCGGTGGCACTGCCACCGATGTATCGCGTGAACATCGTCGCGGCGCCGCCGGGCGAGCGCGCGATCGGGGAGGTCACTTCCGGACAGTCGAAGCCGACTACATCTGTTACCCAGTCTACTACTGCCCCGTCAACGATCCGGGAAGCGCCCGTACCGACGCGAAGCCGGACCACGGCCGCCACCACCCGCACCAACACCGGTGCGGTGAAGCCGACAGCCAAGGCGGCGACGCCTACGGAAGTGAGGAAAGCGACGTCAACTAAGGTGACGGCGCCCACGAACACCAAGGTCAATACAGATGCGAAGCCTGAGGCTCCCAAAGCCGGTGGCGGTCCCACTGGCGGTAAGGGGACCGACGTCGCAACCGTGCGCAGCGAGGGGATCGAGTTCCCGTTTCCAGGGTATCTCAACAACATCGTTCGCCAGATTGCAATCCGGTTCAAGCCAAGAAATGCGTCCGCCCGCCTCAAGGCGGAAGTAAGGTTTCTGATCCATCGCGATGGCTCTGTGTCAGACATCACATTCATCAGAAGGTCCGGAAATTATTCTTTCGATCTTGAAGCTCAGGGTGCGGTCGATGCGGCCTCGAGCGCGCTTGCGTTCGGTCCACTGCCGGCGGGCTTTCCCGACGACGTTTTGCCCGTCGTGTTCAGCTTCGATCCCGAGTTCATGAAATGAGCTTCGCACGGGGCTTTGTCGTGACCGCGCTGTTGGGCTCGATTGCCGCGCCGCAGCTCGTGCGTGCGCAGGACACGACCACAACCGGCGTGCGACTTGGTCTCACGTACCAGTCGGGTACGAAGCCGGGCGTGATCGTGCTGCCGGTGCGCGACGACGACGACGACTCACTCCGCGTGATCGTGCAGCGCGACCTCGACTATAGCGATCGAATGACGGTGGTCGATCTCGATCGCGGCACGCTCGACGGTTTAGTACCGGAACCGGGCGAAAAACTCAACTTTGGGCTGTTCGCGAAGTTCGGCGCGGCGCTCGTCGTCCGCATGACGCCCACGACGCAGGGACTGCATGTGGCGGCGTACGATGTCGCGCGAGGGCAGCTTCTCCAGTCGGAGCACTTCCTTTATGATCGCCGTGATCGCGATTCGCGATTCGCCGTTCACGGTATCTCCGATCAGATCGAGCAATGGGCTTTCGGAAAGCGTGGCATTGCGCAGACGCGCATCGCCTACGTGGCCAATGGCGAGCTCAAGATTGTCGACAGCGACGGCGCCGAGACGCGCGCCATCACCACGGGTCGCGGCGCGCTTTCGCCGGCCTGGTCGCCTACCGGCGAGTCGGTGGTGTTCACCGTTCTTGGAAATACGGGGACGCAGGTGCAGGAGCTCGACGTTCGCACAGGACGAACGCGGAGGGTCAGTCAGATTCGCGCCGGGCTCAACATCACGCCGGTGTATCAGCCGGGCGGAAACGCGATCCTCTACGCGCAGGGCACCGGCAACGGAACCGATCTAGTGCTCGCGGCGCTCGACTCATCGGCGCCGAAGCGAATCACCATCGGCAAGGGTACGGACAACACATCGCCCTCGTACAGCCCAGATGGCAGCCAGATCGCGTTCATCTCCGGGAAGTCGGGCGCGCCGCAGGTTTATATTATGGATGCGGACGGCTCCAACGTTCAGCTGCTCACGGAGTACACACCCGGAGTGCGCAGCTATCGGGCGAGCCCGGACTGGTCTCCTGACGGTCGCGCGATCGCGTACGAGCAGCAGCAGGGAAAATTCCAGATATGGATGATGAACTTGCGCGATCGTGTTCCGAAGCAGCTCACCAGCGAAGGTGAGAATGAAGATCCGTCCTGGGCGCCTGACGGTCGGCACATCGTCTTTACGTCGTCGCGCGGCGGTGACAAGCAATTGTGGATTCTCGACACCGAGTCGGGGCGCGCGCGTCAGCTCACCCATAGCAATGGAGCGAGATTGGCGGCATGGTCACCGATTCTCGCCAATCCGGAAGTAGGGACATATTCACAATGACCAAATACTCGACGCTGATACTTTGCCTCCCGGTTGCGCTCGGGGGATGCTTTTTCGCGACGAAATCCGATTTCGACAGGCTGCAGCAGGACGTCGTCGGAACCCGCGCCACGTCAAACGCCGCCGATTCGGTGCAGCGCGCCTATCTGATCGAGGTCACCCGGTCGGTGAGGACGCTCAGCGACTCAGTCAACGCGCTGAGCAGGCGAGTCAACAGCATGAAGACGGCGACCGAGTCCGATCTGGCGGCGATGAAGGAAGACATCTCGCAGCTGCAGGATCTGAGCGGAAAAAGCGAGCAGAAGCTGCGGGACATGCGGGCGGCGGTCGAAGAGAAGACCGGTCAGCCCGAGATGCCTCCCGTTGACAGCGGCGCTTCGACCGGCGGCGCACCGGCTGGCCCAGGCCCCGCGCAGCTGTTGCAGGCTGGGCGCGACCAGCTGCTCAAGGGCGGCAACGTCGCCGCCCGCGCCGCGTTCAGTGAATTGATCACGAAGTATCCGCGATCCGATCTCGTACCCGAGGCAATGTTCTTCACCGCCCAGGCGTTCGCCGCCGAGCGAAACGTCGAAGCGGCCGATCAGCAGTACGCGGCGCTGATCTCGAGATTCCCGAATTCGCCGCGGGTTCCGACGGCGATGTACAAGCGCGCTTTGCAGATGCAGGCATCGAAGAAAACCGCCGATGCGAAGCGCTTATTCCAGGAAATCATCAAGCGCTTCCCGCGCTCCGACGAGGCTGCCCTCGCCGACGAGCGCCTGCAGTCGATGAAGTAGGGACGAGGGGCGAGGGGCGAGGGAACGATGAGCGAAGCTCCGGGCCAAGAGATGCCTTTCCTGGATCATCTGGAGGAGCTGCGCAAGCGACTCTTCTGGGTGGCCGGCGCCGTCGTGATCGGTGTCGTGGTCGCGTTCATTCTGCTCTCGAAGCTCGACATCATTCGCCTCCTCGAGCGCCCGATTCTGCCACTGATGCACGGGCAGAAACTGATCTATACTCACCCGGGCACGTCCTTTCACATTCTGCTCAACGCGTCGCTGGTGCTGGGAATCATCCTCGCATCGCCGGTTATCGTCGGGCAGCTGTGGGGTTTCCTGGCGCCGGCGCTCTACGCGCACGAGAAGCGCGTCGTGATACCGGTGGTGATCTCGATGGTCGCGCTTTTCCTTGCCGGTGTCGCGCTCAGCTATTTCGTGGTCCTGCCGCTGACGCTCCGTTTCCTCATGAGCATCGAATCGACGGCGCTCACTCCGATGATCTCGGCGACCGACTATTTCGACTTTGCCATCAGCATGTGCCTGGCATTCGGAGCTGTGTTCGAGGTGCCGATCGCGATTCTGGCGCTGACCGCGCTCGGGCTCATCACTCCGCAATTCCTGTCCAAGTACAGAAGACACGCGATAGTCATATGCCTCACGGCGGCGGCGTTCATCACTCCGGGCGCTGATCCCTATTCGCTGTTCGCTCTGGCGATTCCGCTCTATTTCCTCTACGAGCTGAGCGTGTTTGTGGCGATGTTCGCGTGGCGCAAGCGCCAGAAGCGAGATGCCAGACGAGAGGCCGAGGATAACGCGCCCCATAGTGCGGGGGCACCGGCGTGAGGATTTGGTCGGCACTCGCGGTGGGTGGTTTGCTTTCGATCGGCGCCCACGGCGACCTGCTCGCTCAGGTGCGCGGAGCTCCGCCACCGACACCACAGCGCCGCGATACGGTTCGTCCACGCCCTGATTCCACGCGTCGCGACACGACGGCCGCCGACAGCACCAAGCTGCCGAAAGAGCTGATCAAGTGGAACGAGCCCGACTCAGTGATGAAGGAGCTGATGGCGCGACAGGGGTATACGGCGACGCGCTACCAATCCGACCACGCGGTGTTCAACGCGCAGACCCGCACCTTGAATCTCCAGGGCGAGAAGGCGACAAAGGCCGCGGTAAATCGTGAGCAGACGGTGCTCGTCGGCGACAGCATCGTCTACAACGATTCGACGAAGATTATCATTGCGCGGGGAGATACAGTCACCCTCCGCGATCCAGAGCAACAGGCGGCGGACGTCATTGCTCGCGGTCAAATGGCCTACAACGTCGAGCTTCATCGCGGCGTCGTAACCAACATCGCCACGCAGATCGCCGAAACCGGGCAGCAGTGGTTCGTCGGAGGCAAAACGGCGGCGTTCGTAAGCGACACGACGCGCGGACGCGAGACCGCGTTCTACGTCAGAAGCGGCAGCATCACCAGCTGCGACGACTCGATCCCCGATTACCACTTCCGGGCCAACGAGATCAAGATGGTCTCCAAGAACATCATGGTGGCCCGGCCCGCGATCCTCTACATCGGCGACGTGCCGGTGATGTGGCTGCCGTTCATTTTCCAGGACATGAGGTCGGGGCGCCGCAGCGGGATGCTGACGCCGAGATTCGGAGTGAGCGAGCTTTTCCGCAACAGTCCGACTTATCGCCGCCACCTGGAGAACCTCGGTTATTATTTCGCCCTCAGCGACTACATGGATGCTCAGTTCGCGCTCGACTGGCGGAGCGGGAGCAGACCTTCCGAGGGCGATCCGGGTTACGTACGACTCAACGGCGAGATGCAGTATCGGTGGCTGGATCGGTTCATGACGGGGCGTCTTGGCATCTCTCAACTCAATCAGCGCGACGGTGCCTCGACCACCAATGTCACCTGGACGCATTCGCAAAGCTTTTCGCAGACCAGCCAGTTTTCGGCGAACATCAATTACGTCTCGAACACGTTCGTCCAGAGGCAAACGACGTTCAATCCGTTGCAGGTGCTGGCGACCATCGGCTCGTCTGCCAACTACACTACGAAAATCGGTCCGGCCTCGGTCGCGTTGGGAGGGACCCGGCAGCAGTACACGGGACGGAGTGAAGTACAGCAGAATTTTCCGAATTTCAGCCTTACCACTCCCACACTCTCTCCGACTTCGTGGTTCGACTGGACTCCGGGTTTCACTTTCAACACCAACCAGACTCTGAATGCCGATCAGGCCGGAGAATTCGCGTATCGCTACTTCACCAACTCGACCGGACAATCCGATAGCGTCAAGCTGAAACACAATGTCCGGGTAACCACCTCCGGGTTCAATACGCCGATCAGAATCGGCGGATTCACCTGGAGCAACTCGTTCAACCTGACGGATCGGGAGAGCAACGCTCCAGCAACGATAGCCGTCGTCGACGTCGCAGATTCCTCGAACAGGCATTCCAGAGTCTTCGCCAAGACATTTTCGACTGAGGTGGAGTGGCAGACTAGCATCACCCTGCCCGCCTTTCTACAAAATTCGTTCAAGATGACGCCGTCGATCTCGTTCAATAACGTCGACCCTCACGGATTCTGGCTGCGCTCCGAGCAGAATGGCGGGCAATGGGTTCATCAGTCGAAGAGGCCGAGTTTTGGACTCAGCGCCTCACCGACTGTGTTCGGGCTGTTTCCTGGCTTCGGCCCGTTCACGCGTCTTCGCCACTCGATCACGCCGTCGATTTCCTACAACTACGCTCCGACCGGCGACATCAGCGACGACTATTTGCGCGCGCTGAA
>JBKOVX010000162.1:0-3614 GCA_046724115.1 Gemmatimonadota bacterium
GTTCTGGCGTGCTCCTCCTTGCAGAGAACGAGGCCGCCGCGCGGACCGCGGAGAGTCTTGTGCGTGGTGCTCGTCACCGCGTCGGCGTGCGGGACTGGCGACGGGTGGTAGCCGGTCGCGACCAGACCCGCGAAGTGCGCCATATCGACCACGAACTTGGCGCCGATCTCCTTCGCCACTTTGGCGAACGGCTCGAACTCGATGATACGGGCATAGGCGCTGGCGCCGGCGATGATCAGCTTCGGCTTCTGATCACGCGCGATCTGCTGCATTCGGGCGTAGTCGATCCGACCATCGTCACCCACACCGTAATGAATCGCATGGTAGAGAAGCCCGGAGAAGTTGACCGGTGAGCCATGCGTGAGGTGCCCACCCTGCGACAGATCCAGGCCGAGCACCAAGTCGCCGGGCTTGAGGAAGGCCAGATACACCGCGGCGTTGGCCTGCGCTCCCGAGTGCGCCTGGACATTGGCGTGATCGGCGTTGAACAGCTTCTTCACCCGATCGATCGCCAACTGCTCGACCATGTCCACAAACTCGCAGCCGCCGTAATAGCGCTTGCCGGGCAGCCCCTCGGCGTACTTGTTCGTGAGCGGCGTGCCCATCGCCTCCATCACCGCGGGCGATACAAAATTCTCGCTGGCGATCAGCTCGAGCCCGTGCCGCTGCCTGTCGACCTCGAGATCGATAAAGCGAGCGATCTCGGGATCGGACGTCGCCAGTCTGCCTTCAGGCATCGCGACTTTCGGGACGGTCTTCCTGGGAGCTTCTGTTGTCTGCGGCATCAGTGTCCTGTAGTCAGAGCTGGTTTGGGTTCACGCTGTTCCGCTGGGAGCATCTGGCTGATCGATCTTCTCTATCCGTCGTTCGTGGCGTCCACCTTCAAATTTAGCGTTTAGCCAGGCTTTCATCGTTTCGATTCCTTCTTCATCGCTCATGAAGCGCGCCGGAAGTACGAGGATGTTCGAATCGTTGTGCCGCCGCGAGAGCGCTCCGATCTCCGGCTCCCACGCCAACGCCGCACGAACATGGGGATAGCGATTGGCCACGATGTCCATTCCGATTCCGCTGCCGCAGAGCAGGATCCCTCGCTTCGCCTCGCCATTCGAGATCTCCTTCGCCAGGGGGTGCGCGTAATCGGGGTAATCGTCCGGTACATCGGGATCCTTTCCACCGATGTCGACAGGGTTGTAGCCCATCTTCCTGAGCTCCGACACCAGCCGATTCTTCATCTCGATTCCCGCGTGATCCGAAGCGATGGGAATTGTCTCACCCGTCTCGCTCATTTCGCCTCCGCCAGTCTTTGCTCGGCCAGTCGATCAGCCGCCTCGTACGTTGGAATGTGTTTCGCCTCGGCGATGTCGAACACCTTGAGCACCGTGTCGTAGATATCGTCGGCCTTGTTGAGAGCGCGCTGTGCATCCCAGCCCGCTACCTCACCATAAACGTTAATCACGCCGCCGGCATTCGCGACATAATCAGGTGCGTAAAGGATGCCTCTTTTCTCGAGCTCATCTCCGTCGCGCTCCAAAAGCAGCTGATTGTTAGCGCCGCCGGCCACGATCTCGACTTTGAGCTTTGGAATGGTGGTTTCATTCAGAATTCCGCCAAGCGCGCACGGCGAGAAGATGTCCGCATCGGCGGTGAAGATCGCGTCGCCCTCGACGATGGTCGCGCCGGTGAGCTGTTTCACCCGCGCGGCCCTGCCCGAGTCGATATCTGAAACGATCAGGTTCGCGCCGGCTCCGTGGAGCTCCTTGGCCAAATACGTTCCGACGCTGCCGCATCCCTGGATCGCGACAGTTTTGCCCTCGAGACTGTCCGACCCCCACTTTCGGTTGGCCGACGCCTGCACGGCCCGGAACACTCCGTGCGCCGTGACGGGCGACGGATCGCCAGACTTCCCGGCGAGCCCCGCGACATGGCTCGTCTCCAGTTTGACGTAATCCATGTCCTTGGTGTTGGTACCTACGTCCTCCGCGGTGATGTAGCGTCCGCCGAGGCTCTCAACAAAACGACCGTGAGCGCGGAAGATCTTCTCACGGTCTTTGGTTTTGTTGTCGCCGATGATGATCGACTTGCCGCCGCCTAGATGAAGACCAGCCACAGCATTCTTGTAGGTCATTCCCCGCGAAAGTCGCAGGGCGTCAGTGATCGCGTCCTCATCGGTCGCGTACTGCCAGAATCGCGTTCCACCGAGGGCGGGGCCGAGCTTGGTGCTGTGGACGGCGAGAATTCCCTTATATCCAACGGAGGGGTCGCTGCACATCACGACTTCCTCGTGTCCCATCTCGGCCAGCGTGTCGAACAGCTTCATTGTTGAATGATGAATAGTTAAGAATGGGTATCTGTCATGGTCGAACGCTCTGAGCGCCGCGCGCAGCTCTATGATTGACTATAGAGAGCACGTGCGATCACGATCCTCTGGATCTCCGAAGTGCCCTCGTAAATTTCGGTGACTTTCGCGTCGCGCATAAGCCGCTCCACCGGATAGTCCTTGACGTAACCGTAGCCGCCAAAGACCTGCACCGCCTGCGTCGTCACCCACATTGCTGTCTCGCTCGCCATCAGCTTCGCCATCGAGCTGAACTGGCCGATTTTCTGGCCGCGATCCTTTGCCGCAGCCGCCGCGTGTAGAAGTGCGCGCGAACCGGCGACGCGCATCGCCATGTCTGCAAGCTTGAACTGAATTGCCTCGAACTCCTTGAGCGGCTTGCCGAACTGCTTCCGCTCCGCCGCGTACGCAACCGAATGCTCGAGTGCGGCCCGCGCGATTCCGATCGCCTGTGCGGCAATGCCCAGGCGGCCATTGTCGAGCGACTGCATCGCGTAGACAAACCCCTGCGTCTCGTCGCCGAGGAGATTCTCCGCGGGCACTCGCATGTTGTCGAAGTTGAGCGAGACCGTTGGTGACGCGCGGAGGCCCAGCTTGTCCTCCTTCTTGCCGACTTTGAATCCCGGGAGATCTGGCGTGATGATGAACGCGCCAATTCCCCGGCCGCCGCGCCTCGCACCACTCGTGTCGGTGCGCGCCATGGTGAGAATCGCGCCGGCGGTGTTGCCGTTGGTCACCCAGCTCTTGGTTCCGTTGAGAATCCAGGAGTCACCATCTTTCACCGCCTGTGTCGCCAGCGCAGAAGCATCGGATCCCGCCTCCGGCTCGGACAAAGCAAAGGCGCCCAGTATCTCACCGCGCGCCATTTTTTTCAGAAACCGATCTTTTTGTGCCTGGCTTCCGTATCGAAGGATCATCTGCGTCGGAAGCGAGTTGTGCACGCTCATCAGGACGGCAACTGAAGCGTCGGCAGCCGCGATTTCCTCGAGAGCGATCAGATAAGTCCCGGTGTCGGTGCCCAGTCCGTCGTATTCCTCCGGCAGCATCATCCCGAGGAATCCGAGCTCTCCCAGTTTTTTCACCAGCGACGGCTCGAAGAACGCTCGCTGGTCCCAGTCCGCGGCGTGGGGTCTGATCTCGGCGTGCGCGAAATCGCGCGCGAGCTTCTGAACCTCGGTTTGTTCTTCGGTAAGCGGGTGAAGTGCCCAGGACACGCGCAGTTCTACTTACTATAGGTATAGAAGCCGCGCCCTGTCTTCCGACCGAGCCAGCCCGCGGC
>JBKOVX010000370.1:0-6570 GCA_046724115.1 Gemmatimonadota bacterium
GGTGGGACCAGCGCGTGAATCGCTTGGTGTAGCTGTAGAAAAGGACCCACCCCAGCGCCAGCGGGGAGAGCAACAGGCACAGCGTGTTGAGCTGCCACGCCGAGACGACGAATAGCAGCGAGGCGATGACAACCGCGACGCTTGCCTCGCGCACCGACATAGCACCCGAAGGGATCTCGCGCGATTTCGTGCGGGGATTGCGCGCGTCGATCTCCCGATCGACGATGCGATTGAACCCCATCGCCGCGAACCTCGCCGTGGTGAAGGCGATCACCACCCAGAACACGGCGCTGACAGTAATGGGAGCGATGTAACTGGCCAGCACCACCCCAACCAGCGCAAACGGCAGCGCGAAAACGGTGTGCGGCAACCGCACGAGATTGACGTGCCGAAGCAGCGCGCCCTGACCGCGGAACGTCTGCCCCTCCCGCCTCCCGCCTCCCGCCTCCCGCAAGCCCGCCTCCCGCATACCGCTATCTCGGCTCATTCTGCCTGAACCTCTGCGCCCGCTCGGCAGGTCCCAGTCCGAGCTTGGACCACATCTCGTCGACGCGGCGCTTCGTCTCGGTATCCATCTCGATCACCTTTGGCCAATTGCGCGTAAATCCCTCCTCCGGCCACTTCCGCGTGGCGTCGATTCCCATCTTCGATCCGTACGTAAATGCACGGCTGGAATGATCGAGCACGTCGATCGGCCCCATAGAGAATCGTACATCGCGCTCGGGATCGATGTGATTGAGCGCGACCCACCACGCCTCCTGTACGTTGCGCACGTTCACGTCTTTGTCCAGTACGACTATGACTTTTGCCAGCGCCATCAGCCCCTGCCCCCACATTGCATTCATCACCTTGTATGCCTGGCCGGGGTACTGCTTGTCGATCGAGACAAAGACGAGATTGTGAAAGATCCCCTCCGCCGGCATGTGATAGTCGACGATCTCCGGTATCGTCAGCTTGAGCAAGGGCAGGAAGATTCGCTCGGTGGCGTGTCCCAGATAGTAGTCTTCCATCGGAGGACGCCCCACAATCGTCGTCGCATACACCGGATTGTGTCGCATGGTCAGGGCCGTGACGTGCACCTGCGGATAGAGGTCCGCCTCCGAATAAAATCCGGTGTGATCGCCAAACGGGCCCTCCACCACCAACGCCTCCGACGGATCGATGTAGCCTTCGATCACGAACTCGGCGTCAGTCGGGACCTCGAGATCGCACGTCACCGCTTTGGCGAGATGCACTGGAGACTTGCGAAGGAACCCCGCGAACAGGAATTCGTCGATGGTCGGCGGCAATGGCGCCGACGCTGAATAAACCGACGCCGGATCGGCGCCAATGGCGATTACGACCGGCATCCTCTCGCCCTTCTCCGCCATCTCCCGCCAGTGCGCTGCGCCGACTTTGTGCCGCTGCCAGTGCATCGCCAGCGTGCGCGGGCCAAGAACTTGTACGCGATACATTCCGACATTCCGGATCCCTCGCTTCGGATCCTTCGAGATCACCATTGGGAGCGTGATATACGGGCCTCCGTCCTCTGGCCAGCAAGTGATAATCGGCAGTGTCGAGAGATCGACCTCATCCCCCTTCAACACGATTTCCTGGCAGGCGGCCTTTCCGCTCTTCACTCTGGGCGGAAACTTCCCGATCTCCAGGAGCCGAGGCAGCATCGCCAGCTTTCCGACGAGACCCTCCGGCACCTTGAGATCGAGCATCTCAGTGATTCGTTCTCCGATCTGGTCGAGATCATCTACTCCCAGAGCGAGACAAATCCGTCGCATCGACCCGAAGAGATTGATCACCACCGGATACTTCGAGCGCTCTCCGTTGTCGAGGATGACGTTCTCGAAGTACAGAGCCTTTCCGCCACCCGGCTGTTTCATGACGCGATCGGCGATCTCGCAGATCTCGAGACGAGCCTTGACAGGTTCACTGATGCGCGCCAGCTCGCCCGCGCGATCCATGGCGGACAGGAATTGCGAGATGTTATCGAGGCTCACTTTAGTCCAAGCGAATTGATCGGACGCTCACCGACGTGAATTGCGGCGACACCGAACGAGAGAGAGGTCCAGGCGACATTGGTGAATCCAGCCTGAGACATTTTGCCGGCGAGCTGCTCTTCGACAGGAAAATTCGCGACAGATCGGGGCAGATACGTGTAGGCGGTGCGATGTCCGCTCAGCAAGCGACCAATCAACGGCAGCACGTGGTGGAAGTATGTCTGATATAAAACTCTCAACACCGGCCAGCGCGGAGTCGAGAACTCGAGGATCACGAACTTCCCGCCCGGCGCCAGCACGCGGAACACTTCGCGAAGGGAAGCATCGAGTCCGGCCACGTTCCTGATCCCGAACGCCACGATCGCGCCCGCCAGCTGACCCGAGGCCAGCGGCAGCTGCAGCGCGTCCGCCGTCACCGGTGCCACCATCTTCCCTTCCACCTTGCCCACGCCGGCCCTCAACATCGGCTCGGCGAAGTCAGCGCCTATAACGACGCCCCGGAATCCAGGCAGCATCGAAATCTGCTCCGCGACATCGAGAGTACCGGCGCATAGATCGAGATAGCGTCCCGATTTGTCGCGATCGACACCGAGGCGCGCGATGGCCTTGCGGCGCCAGCGACGATCGATGTTGAGGCTGAGGACGTGATTGAGGAGGTCGTACCGCGGGGCGATCTCCGAGAAGATCTGCTTTACGTACGCGCGCTTCTCGGCGCCACCGGCAGCGGCGGCACTGGCGGTCGCGCTGTCGATGTCAGTTGCCAGCATTGCACCGAAAGTTGCCCGGCGTCGGGGTGCGGGGCAAGCTATCTTTCCCGCTCTTCCCAAGATGCCAGCACGCTCCTACACCGACGTATCCGACCAGCAGGTGGTCGTTTTCGCCCAGGAAGGGCGCGAAGACGCTTACCGCGAGCTTATCAGGCGCTATGAGCGGCCTGTGTTTTCGCTCATCTATCGGATGGTCCGCGACAAGGAGACCGCCGAAGACCTGGCCCAGGAAACCTTCATAAAGGTCCTCAACAACATCGACCGGTATCGGCCCGAGTTCAAATTCTCGAGTTGGCTGTTCAAGATCGCCAACAACATCACCATCGATCACCTGCGGCGGCGCCAGGTTGACACCATCAGCATCGAGGGATCTCCAAACGCGATCACCGCCGAGAGCGCGCGCGCAACCGCGGTGACGGTGACGAGCGGCGGCGAGTCGCCGCTCGAGGAGCTCGAGTCGCGCGAGCTCGGCGCGGAGATAGAAAAGGCAATCGCCAGACTGCGGCCCGAATATCGCGCCTGCATCATCCTCCGTCACGTCGAGGATTACTCCTACGACGAGATCGCCGAGATCGTGAAGCTCCCGTTGGGCACGGTGAAGACATACATCCACCGCGCGCGACAGGAATTGAGGCAATATCTGGGGGACCTTCGATGAGCGGGAGGCGGCAGGCGGGAGGCGGGAAGCGGGAGGCGGGCTTTGTCGGAAAGAGAGGCGTCCTCACTCCTCAGCACGCTTCCCGCTGCCCGCTTCCCGCTTCCCTCGTCCCTCTGTTATTCCGAGCAAAAAGACCCCAAAATCCGTGAAACTTTACCGTACCAAACCCGTAAGTGTTGACGTGAGGAACCCATGATCGAGCACGATTTCGACGAAGAATTCGTCCCCATTGCGGCCGAGTTGCAGCGACTGCCGTATTTGTCGCCTTCCCGGGATTTTGCCGATCGCGTAATCGCCCGTATCGACCGTCTGCAGCCTGCCCGGATCGCGCCCGTAACCGCCGCCAGGCACCTCGAGTTGCACCAGGGCGGACAGCAGGCGGTCACCCCCCGCCGCCAGGTCAGCGTCCTGCGCGCCACTGGCAGAGCAACCGCGGGCGTGGCTCTCATCGCCGCAGCGGCCTTCATGTTCTTCGAGATCGACGTACTCACCGCGATACTCAGCGCCGCTGTCACTCAATACGCGTTCACGATCGCCGCCGTCGGCACCCAGGTCGGCGCCGTCGTGCTCGGCTCCGAGACGATCGCATACCTGCAGGCAGGCGCCCTCCAGGCGATCATCCTCTACATCGCGCTGGCGTTCGGATTGATCTGCGGCTACGCGGGCATCCGCACCGCGGCACATATCGCAAAACGAAAGGCAGCGTAATGAAAGCAATCCTGCTCGGTCTTACTTGCTTGATGGCGGCGACTCTCGCGCAGGATGCGCACGCTCAAAACTTCAAGGTCTCCGGCCTCAAGGGCTACGCTCGCGTCCAGACGGGCGACCTGACCATTCCAGCCGGAAGCAGCACATCAGGCTCGGTGATGGTGATTCGCGGCGATCTCGACGTTTATGGCAATATCGACGGTGCCGCGACCGCGGTACTGGGCGACGTGATCGTCCACGAGAGCGGCAGGGTCCGTGGTGGCGCCGTCGCGATCGGCGGACACGTGCGCAACGAGGGCGGCTCGATCCTTGGCGTCATCAAAGACGTCGGGGCGACCCACAACAGATCCACCGTCAGCTTTGGCGGCAGACCGCGCACGACGCTCGGCTCCCTCGCTGCGGCGTTCCTGTGGCTGGTCGTACTGCTGTTGGTCGGGACGTTCGTGCTTTTCTTCCTGCGCGACTACTTCAAGCGCGCGGTTGAAGTCGTCACCAACGAGACAGGCCGTTCGCTCCTGACGGGAGTGCTCGGCGGACTGGCCTCGATTCCGGCACTCATCGCGATCGTCGTGGGTTTCGCCATTACCGTCGTCGGCGTCTTCCTCATTCCCATCGGCGTGGCGGCATTTCTGATCGCCGTTTCCGGAATTGCGATTCTGGGATTCCTGGCGGTTGCACAGGTTGCGGGAATTGCCATCGCCGGCAAGCGTGACGCCGAGACTCCGGCCGGTCAGGAGCTGCAGTACCTCTACACCGGCATTCTCGCTTTCAGCGCGATGTGGATCGTCGCCGCCGCATTCACCTGGTTCCCCATACTCGGGTCGGTGCTGCGCATGCTGGCGTTCTCGGTGACGTTGGTGGCAGCGGCAACCGGATTCGGAGCGGTGATTCTCTCCTGGTGGCGCAGCCGGCCCAAGAAGGACGCAGTAGCCGTCTAACCAGCGGTTACGCGCGACGCATCGCGACCGGCGAGCATCCCGCTCAACCGTCCAGCAAGGTCGAATAAAGCTTCGGCTGCCGGAGTCTGGGGATCGCTGACGACAATCGGCTCCCCGCGATCGCCTCCCTCGAGAACGCCGGGGAAAAACGGAATCTCGCCCAGCAACGGCACATCGAGCTCGTCGGCGAGGCGCCTCGCTCCGCCGGTGCCGAAGATGAAGTGCTTGTGACTGCAGTCCGGGCAGACGAAGTAGCTCATGTTCTCGACGACGCCCAGCACGGGCACCGCGACGCGCTGGAACATCTTGGCGCCGCGAAGCGCGTCGCCGGCCGCGACTTCCTGCGGCGTCGTTACGATGATCGCGCCGTGCACCATCGTCGCCTGCACCAATGAGAGCTGGGCATCTCCGGTTCCCGGCGGCATGTCGACGAGGAAATAGTCGAGCTCTCCCCACTGCACGTCACGCAGGAACTGGCTGATGATCTTCATGATGATCGGCCCGCGCCAGATCGCCGGCTGATCTCGCTCGATCATGAATCCCAGACTCATGATTTTGACGCCGTGGGCCTGGAGCGGAATGATCTTCTCGTTCTCGACAGGCGGGGGCGCGCTGATGCCCATCATGCGCGGGATGTTGGGCCCATAGATGTCGGCATCCATCAGACCGACGCGCGCGCCCTGTTTCGCCAGAGCGACGGCAAGGTTGACGGCCACTGTCGATTTGCCTACGCCGCCCTTCCCGCTCGATACGGCGATGATGTTGCCGAGGTGCGGGTAGGCGACGGGCGTGGGCGCGGGCACGCCGGCGCGCTGCGATTGCGGCTCTTGTCCCATTACGGGGAGCGCTCGCGACGCGGCTGGCCGCTGCGGCGGAGGAGGTGCCTGAGTCGCAGTTGGTCGCGAGGTCGGCTTGCTCGCCTGCGATGCGTCCTTCACGTCGACCCGAACATCGGTGACTCCGGGGATCTGCTGCAAGCTGTACCTGACTTCGCGTACCACGGTGGCGTCGTCATCGGCGCTCAAGAAGAGACTCAGCCTGACTTTCCCGTCCGTCGTCGTCGCAATGTCGCGCACCATTTCCGCTTCGAGCAGATTGGCGCCGACGCGATTGTTCCGGATGCGCGAGAGTGCATCCGTCACTCGTTCCTGAAGGTTCGGGGTCATGCGGTGGAGTCTACGTTGACGACGACGGTTTTGAGCTCGGATACGCGGCGCTTGAGCTGAGCCTCGATTCCCTGCATGAAGGTCACCGCCGACGCATCGCAATCCGCGCATCCGCCCATGACGTGCAGGACCGCGGTTCCCGTCGCCGGATCGAATGCTTCGAGCTCGATCGCGCAATGCTCGATGCGTAATATCGGCAGGATCTCGGCGAGCTCATGCCGGATCTGGTGCTCGACATCGGCTATTGGACGTGATTTGCGACGAAGAACGCTCATGCGAGCAAGTTAGACAGGTGACACGGCAGGTGCTACGGGGACGCGGCTAGGCCACGCCCTCTTTGTC
>JBKOVX010000381.1:0-4781 GCA_046724115.1 Gemmatimonadota bacterium
GAGGTATCCCGCGACGATACGCACCCCGGCCCACAGGTTGGCGTGACTCATCAACACACCTTTCGGCTGACCCGTCGATCCCGATGTGTAAGTGATCTGCGCCGGATCACTCTCGTGGCATTCGATCGGCTTGAGCTGGCCAGCCGCGCCGTTGACGTCGTCTAACACAATTATCTGCGCAGCGGATTCTATCGCTCGCGGAAACGTCTTCAGAACGTCGCGACCGATCAGGAGCGCGGCGGCTCCGGAGTGCGACAGCACGAATTCGATCTGCCGCGGTCGATAGAGCTCGTTCAGGTTGATGCCGACAGCGCCAACCGCGAGCACAGCGAAGAACGCCGCCGCAGAATCTTCCGGGGAGCGGGCGAGCACGGCGCAGGGATTTCCAGGTTTGACACCGGCAGCGCTCAACGTTCTCGCGATTGCCGCCGCTCGTCGATCAAGATCGGCGAATGTGGTTTCCTTGCCGCGATGCGTCATGGCGATGCGATCGCCGTAGAGGTCCGCTGCGCGCCGGAGCAGGCCGGCAAAGTTCGGATTTGCCGGAATCCCGGTGGCCGAGAATTCCGTCACGCTTGACGTAAAAGCATGGCCAATGATAGTGCCACGGTCGCCGATTCGCCTCCCACATCGGTGTTGCAAGCGTGCTACAGGTCGGTGTAATCAGCCTGTCAGTCGGACACTCAGGCCAATACGTAACTCATTACAACTACGGCGCTTAAGGCACCGGTACTCCTGCGGTATGGCATGCTGGATGGTGGGAGTCAAGCTTGCACATTGCGACGGCCGCGCAGCAACGCAGCTCGTTTTGTTTACCGAATTCCATTCAAGCGGAAATTACCCGACCAATGCCCCAAACACTCAATGCTCTTGAGATCGATGCCCCCGCAGCAGTATCGCAAATAGTCGCGGCACTGCGCAGCCAACTCGCATCGACGCTCAAGCGTCGCGGATTGGTTGTCGGTATGAGCGGCGGAGTGGACAGCTCCGTTTGCGCTGCGCTCGCGGTCGAAGCCGTGGGACCCAGGCGCGTTCTCGGATTGTTCATGCCTGAGCGCGAAAGCGATCCAGCAAGTTTGCAGCTCGCTACGTCACTCGCCGACCAACTTGGCATCGACCGGGTGGCGGAAGATATCGCGCCTACGCTGGAGGGCGCGGGTTGCTATCGACGCCGCGACGATGCGATTCGTCGCGTCGTGCCAGAGTTCGGCCCGGGATGGGGCTGCAAGCTCGTCCTGCCGCCAGACCGCCTCGATGCCGACAGGCTCAACCTCACTTACCTGGTGGTCCAGCCGCCCGGTGGGGAGATGCGTCGTGTAAGACTGCCGGCCGCTGAATATCGACAGATCGTCGCCGCGTCAAATTTCAAGCAGCGCGTACGCGCGATGCTGGAGTACTACCACGCCGACCGCTTGCACTACGCCGTCGTCGGAACGCCGAATCGCCTCGAGTACGATCAGGGCTTCTTCGTGAAGGGCGGGGACGGCCTCGCCGACGTGAAACCGATCGCGCACCTCTATAAGAGCCAGGTCTATAGTCTCGCCGAATACCTGGGCGTGCCCGCCGGCATCACCTCTCGCCCGCCAACCACGGATACCTTCTCTCTCCCGCAATCGCAGGAAGAGTTCTACTACAGCATGCCGACCCAGACACTCGATCTGGTTTTGCATGGCCACAACGAGCAGCGCCCGCTGGAAGACATTGCGGCTGACACCGGTTTGACCGTGGAGCAGGTCGGCCGGGCGTTCGCCGACATCGACCAGAAGCGGATGACGACCCGCTATTTGCACCTGGGTCCACAGCTCGTCGAGCCGGTTCCGCTGTCAGCGCAGAGGACGACGTAGATGTGCGGCATTGCTGGCATTGCGCGTGAGGCGCCGACAGGAGTATCGGTGCAGTCGTTGGGACGAATGGCGGCTGCGATTCGGCATCGCGGTCCGGACGGATACGGGTTCTACCTCGGACAGCGCGTCGGCCTGGCGCACGTTCGGCTGAGCATCATTGACCTCCAGGGCGGGTCGCAGCCGCTGACCAACGAAGATGGCCAGGTCATCATCTCCTACAATGGAGAGGTCTACAACCATCTCGAGCTCCGGCACGAACTGGAGGCGCGCGGACACGTATTTCGCACGCACGCGGACACGGAAGTCCTCGTTCACGGATACGAGGAGTGGGGCACGGGGCTGCTCTCGCGTCTCAACGGTCAGTTCGCGTTCGTAATCTATGACCGAAACAACGAGTCTCTGTTCGTTGCCCGCGACCGCTTCGGCGTGCGCCCGCTGTTCTACGCGCAGCGAGACGGCAATTTCTATTTCGGATCCGAGATCAAAGCAATTCTGGCGACTGGCGAGGTCGAGCCCGTACTCGATCGTCGTGGTCTCGATGAGGTTCTGACGTTCTGGGGGGCACGCGCCTCCCGCACGCCATTTGACGGAATCGCGTCACTCGAACCGGGCACCTACGGAATCTGGAAAGACGGGGGGTTCTGGCTGCGGCGCTACTACGAGCTCGACTACCCTGAGGCGACCGAGGAGCCTGACGATGTAATCGAGAAGCTCGATGAGATCATGCTCCGCAGCGTCGGCATGCGCATGCGCGCCGACGTCCCAGTCGGTGCCTACGTAAGCGGAGGGCTGGATTCGTCGATCACCGCATCGCTGGCGGCAAAGGCTTCGCCGCACACGCTGCGCACATTCTCGATCGCCTTCGACGATCCGCAGCTGGATGAGAGCGTACATCAAAAGCGGGTCGCCGATGCGATCGGGAGCATCCATTCCATTGCCAGCATCGGACAGGGCAGCATTGCGGAGACTTTCCCCAGCGTCATCTGGCACACCGAGACCCCCCTGCTTCGTACTGCGGCGGTGCCGATGTATCACCTGGCGAAGCTGACGAAGGAGTCGGGAATCAAGGTCGTGCTCACTGGTGAGGGAGCCGACGAGCTCTTTCTCGGTTATGACCTCTTCAAGGAAGTCTCGGTGCGCCGCTTCTGCATGCGGCGGCCGGACTCGTTGTATCGCCAGCGGCTCTTCGACCGGCTCTATCCGTACCTGAAGCAACCCGGGGAGAAGGGCGGCGGCGAATTCTGGCGACGCTTCTTCCTCGATGCGGGGAAGCCGAACGATCCTCTCTTCTCGCATCTGCCGCGTTTCCTGACCAGTGCCAGAATAAAGGATTTTTACACCCCCGAGTTCCGCAGAGGACTGGGCGCCATCGACGTCGTCGGCGAGCTCCGCTCGAGTCTTCCGACCCGATTCTTCGGCTGGTCGCCGCTCAACCAGGCTGCTTATCTGGAAATGACGACGTTGCTCTCGAGCTATCTACTCAGCTCGCAGGGCGATCGCATGGCGATGGCGCACGGGGTCGAGGGACGTTTCCCGTTCCTGGATCACCGTCTGTTCGAGTTCGCGGCGGCTCTGCCGACAGGGTCGCGGCTCCGTGGACTCAACGAAAAAGAAATCCTTCGGCGCTGGGCGAATCGGGTGCTGCCGTCGGGCGTCGAGTCGCGTCGCAAGCAGCCGTACCGTGCGCCAGACGCGCCGAGCTTTTTCGCGGGGGGATCCCGGGGCTGGGTCTCCGACTTCCTCAGCCCCGAATCACTTCGGGCCGTTGGAATCTTCTCCCCTGCGGCCGTCGAAGGGTTACTCCGTCGCTGCCGCGCCGGACTTGCCACGGGCTTCAGGGAGAATCAGGCGCTCGTGGGCATTCTCTCCACTCAGCTCTGGCACCACCAGTTCATCGAGAGCGCGCGCAACATCGCGCCGCTGCCGGCGATTGGCGCCACCGTGGTTATTCGTGACAGTGAACAGGTTCTCTCATAAACGTAGCCAGACCAAAATCCCATCCAACAATGCAGATAACAGAATCTGAAACCAGGCCACCAAACTCCGACGCGTCGATCATGGCAAAGGTGCGTGACTTCGTTCAGGAGAATTTCCTCTACATGATGCCCGATTTCGAGCTCGCCGACGACGACCGGCTCCTCGAGAGGGGCGTGGTCGATTCGATGGGAATTGCGGAGGTGATCTCGTTCATCGAATCGCAATTCGGTGTTTTTGCCGACGAGAGCGAGATCAGCGAGGCAAACTTCGGATCACTGCGCTCGATCGCCGGTTTCATCGCCGCGAAACGACCGCTCGCCATCAGTTGAGTCATCGATGTCTGCCACGACGCGCGCAATGATGGTTGGCGCAACTCTCTGGCTTCCCACTCCCGGTCTGGACAAGGCTGAAGCCCAGACCGGAGAAGTTGCTCGCTGGCGATTGCTGGCGCAGCGGGCAGTTTATTTCGGCCATCAATCCGTCGGTGAGGACATCACCGCCGGCATTGACGAGCTCAATCAGCACCTCAAGCTCGGACTTCGGATCGTGCTCACTCGCGACCCCTCCGCGATTGCGCAGCCGGCGTTCACGCACTTTCACGCCGGTGTGAATCTGAAGCCGGCGACCAAGAACGCCGCGATGCTGAAGATGCTCGAAGATCGTCCGCGTCCTGACCGCGGTATCGTGCTCCTCAAGTACTGCTACGTGGACATCGGAGGTCAGACCGATGTTCGTTCGCTGTTTGACTCTTACCGCGAGATGGTGCGGGCGATCAAATCCCGTTACCCCGACGTCATCATCGTGCATTCCACTGCACCTCTAACCACAGTAGAGACGACGATGAAAGCCGGAGTAAAGCGACTGCTGGGAAGGAAATCGGCGCGAGACGATGCTGTGGCGCGCCACCGATACAACGCTCTCGTTCGTGCCGCCTACGCGGGCCGCGAGCCTCTCTTCGAC
>JBKOVX010000364.1:0-12280 GCA_046724115.1 Gemmatimonadota bacterium
CCCCACTGTCGATGTCGGAGACGCAGAGTGGAACGAGATCATGAACACCAACCTGACCGGCATGCTGCGCGCGTGTCGTGCTTTCGGTCCGCACATGATCGAGAAGCGTTACGGACGCGTCATCAACATCGGTTCGCTCACGTCTCTGGTCGCGTTGCTGGAGGTAACAGCGTACGGAGTGAGCAAAGCGGGTGTGGCAGCGCTCACCAAGTCACTGGCGATCGAGTGGGCGCCGTATGGGATCTGCGTTAACGCAATCCTGCCCGGCGTCGTCCGCACTGCGCTCAACGAGGGACTCCTCGACGGAACCGAGCGCGGGCGCGAGCTGCTGCTCCGTACCCCGATGCGTCGGTTTGGCCAACCGGAAGAGCTTGCCGGCGCTGCGGTCTTTCTAGCTTCGGATGCAGCGAGTTTCGTGACCGGACATCTATTGACCGTCGACGGGGGATTTCTCGCCAGCGGCGTCAATCAATAGCGACTTTTCGCGGATCAGCTCAGGTTTGTGAGCGCTAACGGCCCTGTGTTTGCAAAAAAGGATTGGCTGCCCCGGTCCACGATGAGGGGGCGTCCACCTTTGCATCGCAGGGAGACAACCATGATCGGAACAAAAACAATCAAGGGACTCGCGCTCGCGTGCGCACTCGCCGCGGGGACAGCGTGTGCCGGCGTCAAGAAGACGACGACCGACATAAATCCGGCGATGAGTCGCGCGCCGACGTGCGCCAATGCCATCGCGGTTTACAACTCGCGCGATGATGTGCCGAACGACTACTACGAGCTGGCGTGGATCGAGGCCTCCGGCAATTCGGTCTGGACCACGGATAATCAGCTCCAGACCCAGATCCGCAACGGCGCGGCGAAAGTCGGCGCGAATGCAGTGATCGTCAACCCGGTCGAACAGTCGAAGTCCACAGTCAAAGTACTGGGCGAGACGATCGGCACGAAGTCAGCAACGCAAAAGGCGAGTGCGCTCGCCATCTACATGCCGAGCGATGCCGCTCGCGTGAGAACTGCTTGCGGGACGACTTGACGCCGGGAATCGCGGCCCGACATTGAGACCGCGCGCAACACCTGAAAACGGGTCGGTGATCATCACCGACCCGTTTTCTTATCTGAGCTCGGCTCCGCGCTCGTGCGCTCCGTTGCTGCTGGATGCTTCGCGCTCGCGCACAGGCGCGCTCGGCAGCTCGCCGCTCGCGCGCGCCTGGTTGCGCACGTACTCACGCGGCGAAGTCATCTCCATCGGAAACTGATCGAACGGTGGCTTCATCCCGCTGTCGAAACCACGGGCCAAGCCGAGCATCAATCCGGCAAACGTCTTGTCGAACGGGTTCTGGGCCGCACTCCACTGAGCCTCGAGAGCCGCTTCGGGAATTTCGATGACGTTGAACTTTCTCCCGTAAGCTTCCTCGAACAGACGAACCGCCTCGCGCTGGCTGATCTCCTCAGGGCCGCCCACCGGAACGATCGCGTTTCGCGCGGCGGGGTTCGTCAGCGCTTGTACTGCGAATTCGGCGACATCGGCGACAGCGACGTAACGAAGCTTCTCGGTGCCATTGCCATAGATCTTTGCCGTGCAGGCGACGGGATCCGCAAACAGCATTGGTCCGAGCCAGCTCTCGCAGAAGAGCGTGGCGTGGAGAATGGTGTAGTCGAGCCCGCTCTGCTTGAGGTGCTCTTCCGCATCGCGCTTCGCCTGTGTCAACGGATTGTCAGCCGATTTGGTCGTATCGAACGAGACGAAGACGAATTTGGACGCGCCGGCCTCTCTGGCGGCATCGATCAACGCCTTGGTGCCCTCGCCGTCTGTCGCCTGGAAGGAATCACCGGGCTGCGAAGTGAGAATCGTCGTAATGGTCGAAATCACGGCGTCCACACCATCGCACGCGGTTGTCAAGGTTTGCGGCTCTTTCACGTCGCCCACCACTATTTCTGCACCGAGTTTCTTCAGGCGCTCTATCTTTTCAGGGGCTGACGTTGCACGCACCAGCGCGCGTACTTTTTCGCCCCGATCACTGAGGCGGCGCACTATCTCAGAGCCCAGTACGCCGGTGGATCCTGCGACCAGAATCATGATTTCCTCCGAGAGGAAAATGGGCCCCACGAAGATGGAACGCGTGTCGAAAATGAGCAAATCGGGTGCGGGATTTGCCGCTGTCAGAAACGGCTCAGACCGGGTGACTCAATGAGAAAGGCGTTGTTACTGCTGTGCGTTGCAACGGGAACCGGATACGCCCAGAATCGACTCCCCGAAGGCATGCGGCCACCGGGTTGCACCGCCGGTCTCACGTTACCTGATGGTTTTTGCGCAACCCTGTTTGCCAGCGGACTGAGCGGCGTGCGCCACATCGTCGTCGCGCCGAATGGCGACGTGTTCGTCAACACCGAACGCGGGCGAGGAGCACCTACAGGCGGTGTCGTCGCGCTGCGCGACACCAACGGCGACGGGAAGGCTGACGTCCAGCAGCCCTTTCCCAGCGGTGGCGGCGGCGGCGGGACGGGCATCGCACTCGATGGGAATCAGCTCTACGCCACTTCCGGCGCCTCGATCGTGCGTTATCGAATTGTGCCCGGAAATCTGACGCCCGTCGGGAAAGTTGACACGATCGTCACCGGCCTTCCGATGAGCGGCTCTCACCACTCACACAATTTCGTGCTGCAGGGCCGCACGCTCTACGTGAATATCGGCACCGCCTCGAATGCCTGTCAGCAGCGCGATCGCCAGACCGCGTCGCCAGGCAACAATCCGTGTAATGAGCTCCTCAGCCGCGGCGGAATCTGGGAATTTGACACGAGTCGTCTGCGGCAAACTCCCAGCGATGGTCGTCGCTTCGCCACCGGCCTCCGCAACTCGGTCGCCCTGACCCGTAACCCACTCGACGGGAACCTGTGGGCGACTGTCCACGGTCGCGACCAGCTGCACGACAACTGGCCGAGTCTCTTCACCGTCGAGAAGAGTGCGGAGAATCCCGGCGAAGAGTTGGTGCGCGTGGATCGCGGGGGAGATTATGGCTGGCCGTACTGCTACTATGACGTTGATCGGAAAGCTCTGGTGCAGGCGCCCGAATATGGAGGAGACGGTCAGCGAGTCGGTGACTGTTCGAAAAAAGTGCGGCCGCTGATGGCGTTCCCCGGGCACTGGGCACCGGACGGGATGGTCTTCTACACGGGCAGCCAGTTCCCGCCACGATATCGCGGCGGAGCGTTCATCGCGTTCCACGGGTCGTGGAATCGAGCGCCGCTTCCGCAGGCGGGTTTCCGAGTCGTCTTTGCGCCGTTCCGCTTTGACCGGCCAATCGGCTCCTTCGAGACCTTCGCCAACGGGTTCAACCCGACCCCCGCGCCCGGCCGAGCCCAACCCGGCACGCATCGCCCAACCGGTCTCGCCCAGGCACCCAACGGCTCGATTTTCGTGACGGACGATATGGGAGGGTCGATCTGGCGGATCTCCTACGGCCGGTCCCCCCGCTAGGTGGTGGCGACCGAGGGCACGGATGACGACGGAAATCATTGCGCGGGGGATGGAAGGGTGAGAGAATGAGAGGCAAGTTGACGTCTCCTTCCCTTGTGTTGCGCCCCTTCAAGCCCCTCGCCGGTCTGCTGAGGCGTCTTTTGGGCGGAACCCTTCCCCGGCCCGCCACCGTTGGCGGGCCGGCCCCTCAGCTCGGCGATTCCGAGCGGCGACTCAACTTCATATTTGAATCCGTCCCGGTGAACCTGTGGTCCACCGATGCGCAACTGAACATCACCTTTTCCCAGGGTGCCGGCCTCCATCTGATCGGCACCAAAGCCAACGAGCAGGTGGGAATGACGCTGTACGAAATCCTCAAGACGAGGGACCCCGGCTTTACTCCGCTGGCCGCGCATCTGCGCGCACTGCAGGGCGAGCTGGTTCGCTACGAGACCAATTGGCGCGGGCGTTCGTTCGAGACGCGCGTCGAACCACTGCGGGGCCCCGACGGGAGGATCTCCGGGACGGTCGGAATTGCCATCGATGTCACCGATCGGAAGAGCCTTTATGACGCCTTGCACACCCAGAACGTCTACTTCGCCACGCTCTTCGAGAACGCACCCGAGTCGATCGCGATTCTCGACGAACGCGATCAGATCATCAGGATCAACGGACAGTTCACCACGATGTTCGGCTTCACTGAGGAAGAGTCGGTCGGAAGGAACATCAATGACCTGATCGTGCCCCCCGAGCTGGTGATGGAAGGAATGGAGCTCACTGCGCGCGTCGCCGCCGGTGACAAACTCAGGGTCGAAACTCTGCGCCGGCACAAGGACGGCCATACGGTCTGGGTTGCGATTGCGGCGACACCGTTCGGTGTGGCCGACCAGCCCGGGCGCGTCTACGCGATGTACCACGACATCTCGGCGCAGAAACGCGCCGAGGACGACCTAAAGGCGCTGCTGCTCGTCGACGAGCTGACCGGACTTCCGAACCGCCGCGCGTTCATCACGCTTTCCGAGCAGGCGCTCAAGCTGGCGATGCGAATGGAGCGCGATGTCCTCATGATCTTCATCGACGTCGATCATCTGAAATACATCAACGACACCTACGGCCATCTCGCCGGCGATCGCGCTCTCATCGACACCGCGCGCGTACTGCGCGAGAGCTGCCGGGAGGCGGACATCATAGCGCGCCTCGGAGGCGACGAGTTCGTCGCTCTGATGACCGTCGATTCCGACCAGACGGCAGAGCTGGTTTGCGAGCGCATCAAGTCGCGGGTGGCCGCCCACAACCAGGAAATCAACCGCGGCTACGAGCTCTCGCTCAGCGTTGGCGCCACGCGATCGAAAGCGGAGGGGACGATGCTGGCCGACCTGCTGGCGCAGGCGGATACGGCTCTATACGAGCAAAAGAGAGGACGGGGGCGACCCGCTCACGCGCTCTCGCGATAATACTCGGCGAGACACCAGGTAACCATGTCGGCGAGTAAAACCTGGGTGCGCTCCGATGATGGGAACTGCGCACCAACTTCTCTCACCAGTCCCTGCGCCGCCCGCACTACTCCCTCGCCCGTCTCGCCGGTCTGTTTCATCTCGGAGACGTACGTGCACACCGCGGACTGAAGTTCTTCCTTGGTGTAGACACCCGCCGAGAAAACTGCCGCTAGAGCTTTCGCCAGATTGATGTGCGCCTCGCCGACGCCGCCGCGCGCGGTCGTTTCGTCGTCGCGCTTGGCGCCGCTTGTCCTTCGTGGGGCGGAGCGACCCGTCATGCGTGCATTGTGCCCCGGGCCGCGAGGAGTGTCAAGTCACGCGGGAGTCACGGCAGCGCTCTTAAGACACCGCACGCGATGCGCGCGCCACTGTTGCCGGCGGGATTCGACACCTGATCGTCGGCCGCGGCGTGGATCACGAGGGAGCTTCCATCTGCGTCGAACAGCGTCCGCGTTCCAGGCGTCAGAGAAACTCGATCCGTGGTGAATGCGACGTTTCCCACTCCTGTCGCCGGGATCACAATGTTCGGATTGTCACCCGCGTGCGGTCCTTTCGGATTCTGCAGACCGTGCTCCATCCCCATCGGGTTGTAGTGCCCTCCGGCGGTGGAAAATGGCGGCGTGGTACTCCCATCGCACTTTGCCACTTCATGGAAATGAATCCCGTGAGTCCCGGCAGGCAGCGATATGCTCGCGATGTCCACATGAACGAGTCCGTTCTTGTCCTGCCAGATCTGGGCGGTGCCAATCGGCGAGCCGCCGACGTTGTACATGATTGCCGTCGCTGATGCGACCGAATCCTGCATTCGCTGGGCTGTCGAGCAGGCGCCGCAGAGTGCAATGATCGCGGCGATGTTGAGGACGAGTGACCTATCCGGCGTTTTCATCTTCGACTCCGGTTGAAGGTGTTGCAGGGGAGGACGTCGATGCTGTGCTATCTATCGCGAATCTTGAACTTCGTCCAAAGAACGATCGTGGTGCAATCCTGCAGCGCACGCGAATACTGCGGCGGCGTGCCTGGCCCCGCGTAGACCTCTACTCCAACTACCTCGTTGCCGTTCACGAAGTCGTTGATGTCACCGGGCGACGCCGACTGCCACGGCATGTCGTCGACGTAGTACTGCACGCAACCACTGTTCCCGGAGAGACTCGTGACACCTCGCGAGCTGGTAACGACGTCGCCCTGCGCACTCGACGTCACCCTCAGACTTGGCACGAGACGCAGAATGTCGGTGAGATACTGCGCGTGCAGGTCCCTGAGCCGGTCGGGACCGAGGTAGAAGCCCTGACCACTTCTCATTCGTGAATTGAATCCGACTTTATCCAGCGCCGCCTCTCGTTTTGCGGTTACGGTAACCGGATCCAGCATCGCCACGAACTTCGGCAGCTTTATGGTCACCTGTTTCGGCTCGTGTGATGACAGGTCAACGGGGACGGTCTCGGCGCCGAAACCCAGGTGTCGGGCGAGAAGAACGTGACTCCCTGACGGCAGATTCCGCATCGTGAACTCGCCCTTCTCATTGGTCAGAGCGATGGCGTCGGTGCCCATCAGCTCCACCCGACTCCCGGCGTTCGAGGGAGCGCCTTCCAGCATCACCCGCCCCGAGACAGTCGCATTACCGGTCTTCGCACCAGAATCCGCCTTTGAGAGCAGCAGCGTGCGAGCGAAAAGCTCCGAAGGCTCTTCGCCGAGCTCGATCGGAACTTCCGCCGTGACGGCCCGACCCTTACGCGCCTGGAGCGTAGCCTGCATCGAGTTGGGCAGCCCGCAGATCTTGAACTCACCCTGCGCATCCGTGCTATCGCGCAACACGCGCGGGGTTCGCCTGAGCCCGACTTCTTTGGAGATCTCGATCTGAGTCCAGGCAATGGAAACGTCTGCGCCCGGAACGGGCGCGAGCGATTCGGGATCCGTTACGTGGCCGATCACCGCCGAGGTCCCCTGCGCACGCAAGCCCACCACCGGACAAGCTCGGCGAATGATCGTCGTCCTCGAGGGGATGGCGAGGACGATATAGCTCGAGCTGTCGGGCCCGAGGTGGAATGGCTGCGTAGCGAGTGAGATGCCGAGCGTGTCGAGCAGCGGGTGGAAAACGCCGACCTGATAGGTGCCGGGCGGCAGGCTATCCACTTTGAACTTGCCGAGCGAGTCCGTTATCCGGGAAATGTTCGCGCCCTGAATGATCACTTCGGCCCCGGACAGATAACGTGAGTTGACGCTGTCGAGGACGACACCGGAAATCCCGGCTTTGCTTGTTCTGGCAGGTTGCTGCGTGGCAGGGGCGACAGGGGTCTTCTGCTGCGACAGTGCGGGAGTACCTACGCCAAAACAGGCGAGGGCCGACAGCGACGCGATGAGTTTGACTCTCAGCATCAATCTTCCAATGCCGGCTCGTAAGCAGATTCGACGTGCGGGGTCAGCTGACTGTTGGAGGTGATGAGCCGGGCGCAGGTGTTCCAGCGCAGAATCGAGTCGTCATTCCCGGCCGGCCGAATCGCTTCAGCTTTCTCGTACCACGACATCGCATCCTTGAGAGCGTCGTACGCCAGGGTTCCGCTGCCCATGCCGCCTCTCACGAGATGAGCCTGTCCGTTGCGCTCGGAGGCGATTCCCGTGTAGTACGCGCGCTGATACGGATCGGTGATGCGCGGCAGAGTTTCGCGAACGGCTTTCATGACTGTGGCGTGCCCGCTGGCGAGCTGGTCGGTGAGAGCGAGCACCAGCATCACCATCACCTGCTGGTTGTCCGGATCTATCTCGAGGATGTCGCGGCAGATGCTCTCCGCCGCCCACGACTGATTTATCAGGCGATACCTCTCCGCCTTCTGAATCGCCCGCGGAATCGCTTCCTTCGAGATAGGCTTGAGCCTGAATTGCTCTCTCACTGCGCAGTACCTCCGCCTCCCGCCTCCCGCTTCCCGCCTCCCGCTCTCCTACCCCGCACCAGCCTCACGAGTTTCCCGAGCGGGTCGTAGTACTTGTCGACAACCCGTTCCTTCAATGGAATGATAGCGTTGTCAGTGATGGTGATGTGCTCGGGACAGACTTTGGTGCAGCACTTGGTGATGTTGCAGTAGCCAATGCCATGGTTTTCCTTGAGCTCGGTGGTCCGATCGACGATGTCGAGCGGGTGCATCTCGAGCTGCGCCGCGTGGACGAGCAGTCGCGGCCCCACGAACTGCTCGTGCAGCTGATGGTCGCGCAACACGTGACACACATCCTGGCAGAGGAAGCACTCGATGCACTTGCGGAATTCCTGCACCCGATCCGCGTCGGACTGCGCTATCCGCCAGGTGCCATCCGGAGCGTCAGGCGGACGCGGCGTGAATTTCCGGATGCGCGTCTTTGCCCGAAAGTTCGACGAGACGTCGGTCACCAAATCCTTGATCGGCGGAAATGCGCGCATCGGCTCGACCGTCACCGGTTCCGTGAGATCGAGCTCGCTCAGGCGAGTCATGCACAAGAGACGCGGCTGTCCGTTGATTTCCGCGGAGCACGAACCGCACTTGCCGGCCTTGCAGTTCCAGCGCACCGCCAGGTCTGTCGCCGTCTCCGCCTGGATCTGGTGGATGGCGTCGAGCACCACCATGCCCTCGGAAACCTTGGTCGAGTAATCCGTCAGCGCCCCGCTGCTGCCAGCGCCGCGCCAAACGCGGAATGTCGCGCTCCGCGTTTCGGTGCCGGCGCTGGTGTCACTGCGCGCAGCGGCACGTTGACCGCTCTCGACAATGTTTCGCGCCAGGGATTCGGTGGCAGCCATCTTTACTTGTTCTCCTCGATGATCTTCCTCAGGTCTTCGCGCATCTCCGGAATCGGCTCGCGCGTCACCAGCATCTCACCGTTCGAACCACGCCGGATCACGATGTTGAACTTCCCATACGTGGCGTCTTTCTCGGGAAAGTCGTCGCGAAAGTGTCCGCCGCGGCTCTCCTTTCTCTCCAGCGCCGCGCGCGCGACGATCTCCGATACCGTTAGGAGATTCTGGAGATCGAGCGCAGTGTGCCACCCCGGATTGTACTCGCGGTTACCGGTAACCGAAACCTTTCTTGCGCGCTCGCGGAGCTTCTTGAGCCCATCGAGCGCGCGTCGCATCTCGTCCTCGCGCCGCACGATTCCCACGAGCTCCTGCATCATCCCCTGCAGATCGTGCTCGACTTGATATGGACCCTCGCCATCGCCCGAGCGATTGAAGGGCTCGAGGGCAGTGCGGATAACGTTGTCGGCTTGCTGGGAATCGATCCGCGGCGAGGCGGTCTCGCGAGCGGCGTACTCGGCGGCGAACTTGCCAGCGCGACAGCCGAACACGAGAAGGTCCGACAGGGAATTTCCCCCGAGTCTGTTCGCCCCGTGGAGCCCGGCACCGACTTCACCCGCCGCGAATAATCCAGGAACGGTCGACATCTGCGTGTCACCGTCGACCCGCACCCCGCCCATGACGTAGTGCGTGGTCGGACCGACTTCCATCGGCTCCTTGGTGATGTCGATGTCAGCCAGCTGCTTGAACTGGTGGTACATACTGGGAAGCTTTTTCTTGATGTGCGCTTCGGCGTCCGGGAGCTTGGCGCGAATCCAGGAGATGTCGAGGAACACGCCGCCGTGCGGGCTTCCGCGCCCTTCGCGCACTTCTTTCATGATCGCGCGCGCGACGTGATCGCGTGTCAGCAGCTCGGGAGGACGACGCGCGTTCTTGTCGCCCTGCGTGTAGCGCCAGCCTTCTTCCTCGCTGTCAGCCGTCTGATTTCGATAGTTCTCGGGGATGTCGTCGAACATGAAGCGCCGTCCCTCCCGATTCACAAGCACGCCGCCTTCGCCGCGCACACCCTCCGTCACCAGAATTCCACGCACGCTCGGCGGCCATACCATTCCCGTTGGATGGAACTGGACGAATTCCATGTCCTGTAGCGCCGCGCCGGCGTTGTACGCCAGGGCGTGCCCATCGCCGGTGTACTCCCAGCTGTTGCTCGTGACGCTGAATGCGCGACCGATTCCGCCGGTGGCGAGCACAACGGATTTCGCCGCGAACAACTTGAAGCGTCCACGCTCCCGATCGTAGCCAAGGGCGCCGGCGATGCGATTTCCGTCCTTGAGCAGCGAGACGATCGTGCACTCCATGTGGACGTCGATCGGCTGGTAGACCGCGTAGTCCTGGAGGGTTCGGATCATCTCCAGACCCGTGCGATCCCCGACGTGCGCGAGCCGCGGATATTTGTGGCCGCCGAAGTTGCGCTGAAGAATGCGTCCGTCCGGCGTCCGATCGAATACGGTTCCCCAGGCTTCCAGCTCGCGGACTCGATCCGGTGCTTCCTTCGCGTGCAACTCCGCCATTCGCCAGTTATTCAGATACTGGCCACCGCGCATGGTGTCGGCGAAATGAACCTTCCAGTTGTCGCGATCGTCGACGTTGGCCAGCGCGGCGGCGACCCCGCCTTCCGCCATCACGGTGTGCGCCTTCCCGAGCAGCGACTTGCAAACGAGACCAACGGAAGCACCGACGTGCGCGGATTCGATAGCTGCGCGCAGGCCCGCGCCGCCGGCGCCGATGACGAGCACATCGTGCTCGTGCCTCTGGTATTCCGCCACCTAAAACAGCCTCACGTCGTGCAAGATACCCATCGCGCAAAGTCTGATGAAGACGTCGGCGAACGCCACCCAGACGAGACTGAGCCACGCCCAGCGCATGTGCCCCCGATTCAGGCAGCTGACGCAGTCGTAGGTCGTCTTGCGCACCGGCGCCCGAGACAGCCGGTCGAGATAGCCACCCACGAGGTGACGCAGCGAGTGGCAGCCGAGGGTGTAGCCGCCGAGCAGGATGACATTGACGACGAGAACGACGGTGCCGATGCCGAGCCCGAAATTCTGGCGACCGGTGTTGCGGTCAAAAAAGAAGAACGCCTTGTAGGCGTCGCTTGAGAGAATGACCAAGAAGACAAGGGCGGCGTAGAGGAAGTAGCGGTGGATGTTCTGGATGACCAGCGGAAGGTATCGCTCGCCTCGATAGCTCTTGCGCGGCTCACCGACGGCGCAGTTCGGCGGATCCGCCCAGAACGCCTTGTAGTACGCTCCCCTATAGTAGTAGCAGGTAAGTCGAAACCCGGCCGGGAACGGCAGAATCAGCAGCGCGGGAGAGAACGGGAGGAATCCGGGAATCCACCACGGTCGCGTCCCGTGAATCCAGGCGTGCGGCGAATCGGCGTAGAGGAGCGGAGAGTAGAACGGCGAGAGGTAGTTGCCGAACGAATAGTATTTGTTCTGGAACGCCGCCCACGTTGCGTAGACGAGAAATGCGGTGAGGATGATGAAGACGACGAGCGGTTGGACCCACCACGCGTCGCGGCGCATAGTCTTGCCAAACCCGCGGCGCGTGATCTGTACGACTTCAGTTGCCATTAATAGCTACCCTCGATTAGCGAGCGACGTGGCAAAGTTAGTTTTTGCGGGGGACAGAGGGTAGTCAAGGCGGGCCGTCGATCTAGCCGCGAACTGTCAAGGCGGGCCGTAGATCTTGGCCCGATCCAGCTTGGTTCAATCCAAAAGCGGTGGCCTTTGAGCGGCTGGATCAACGGCCCGCCTTGACTCAGAGGCAAAGAGCCTCCGATGCAGCAATGCACCGGAGGCTCTGCTTTCTGCGAGTTTACTTTTTACGACTTAGCTGGCGGAGCGCCGGGACCTCTCTTCCCCCAACCTCTCTTGCCGCCATTCGCGCGACGCTCAGCGAATGCCTTCTGCTGCGCATCGAACTTCGCCTGCTGCGCGGGAGTCAGGATGTTGCGAATCTCCGCCATCTCCTGAGTGCGAATGGACTGGCCACCCTGCATTACCTGGCGGGCCTTTTCCATGTTGCTGCGGAACGCAGCAGTGTCACCCTTCTGGCGAGCAGCGCGGGCCGCATCCATGAACGGCTTGGCCTGGCTGCGAAGCGCCTCATTCTGGGGCTTGTACTTCTCACGAATCACCTTGATCTGCGCCTTCTGGGCGTCGGTAAGGTTGAGATCGCGTCCAAACTCACGGCCGCGCATGGCGCCGCCACCACGGGGACCGCGACGGTGAAAGCCGCTATCCGGCTTGTTCTGGGGAACGGTGGTCGACTGAGCAGCCGAGACTCCCGCCACGCCAACGAGCATCAAGGCGCCAAGCGCCAAGGTACGAGCGAACATTCCAAAACCTCCACAACGTTGAGGGCCGGTGCGGGGTGCACCGGTTACGTGCGTTAGACGGAGGGAAACATCCGGTGTTAAGGCTGGGGTGTTATCAAGGCGGGCCGTTGATCTTGGCGCTAGCTGGCCCATTGAAGTACTAAAGCGGGACTATCCCGCCGCTGCGGTCGGTACGGTAC
>JBKOVX010000197.1:0-3165 GCA_046724115.1 Gemmatimonadota bacterium
CCGCAGAAGTGTCTTTGCGTTTCAGAGCGTCAAACGCTGCCCTCGCGGCGAACACGCCCGACTGCATCGCGTAGTGAATCCCCTTGAGCGACGCCACCTCGACGAACCCGGCGGCATCACCAACGATCATCAAGCCATCGCCGTGACGACGTTTCGGCAATGAGAAGTAGCCGCCCTCAGGGATAGTTTTCGCTCCCCATTCGACCATTTCCCCGCTCTCGAGTATCTCCCGAAAAAGCGGGTGGAACTTCATTCGTTGGAGCATCTCGTGCACGTCGTCGGACGCGCGCGGGTAATCGAGTCCGACCACCAGACCAACCGCGACGAGATTGCGCGTGAGCGGATACATGAAGCTGCCGCCGAAGCAGTCCTTCGGAACCGGCCAGCCAAGCGTGTGCACGACGGCATCGAGCGGCTTGAGCGTCTCCCAGATTTCCTTGACCCCCAGCGCGAAAATCTGCGGGTTATCGGATGGAATTTTCTGCCACTGCATATACGCCTGGGACAACGTGCCGCGAGTTCCTTCCGCCAGGACGGTGATTTGTGCGGTGATATCCGTCGGCGGTGCGTAACCGTTCCCCGGCTCGCCGGTTCTCGATAGGCCGGACGGCGTCGTGCGCACTCCCGTTACCCGCTGTCCGTCGGTGAGGAGCGAAGCCGCAGGGAAGCCGGTGAAGATGTTGACGCCCAGCCCTTCTGCTTTCTCGCCGAGCCAGCGGACGATCTCGCAGATCGACGCGATGTAGAAGCCGTGGTTCTGCATCGTCGGCGGCGTGGGGATGCGCATCGTGCGGCCGCTCGTCAGGAAATAGACGCGCTCGGCGTCAACCGGCGCGCGAAATGGGAAATCCTTGTCTTTCAGCTCCGGGAACAGGGCTCGAATTGCGATCGGATTCACCACCGCGCCCGAGAGTGAATGCTCGCCGAGGGCGCCCGCTTTTTCGAGGACGCCGATTTGTACATCACCGAGATCGCCGCCCGACTCGTTGTCGGCCTTGACCAATCGCGCCAGGGCAATTGCGCCGGCGAGTCCCGCCGGTCCACCTCCGACGAAGAGCACATCCATCGGAACTGCTTCGGCATCGGGCGGCTCGGTCAGGATCAGTCGATCGAGCGGAAGCGGAGCCTGATGGGTTATCGGAAGGATTCTACCAGCGCGATCGGGCATTGGCGGTTTGCGGTCTCTGCTCGGGAAAAGCCATCCCCTAGTGGTGTTTCCTGGCCTCGCGTACTGCCTCGGTGAGCGCGGGGATCACCTCGAACACGTCACCGACGATTCCATAATCCGCGACCTTGAAGATGGGCGCGTCCTTGTCCTTGTTCACGGCGACGATGGTCTTCGAGGTGCGCATCCCCGCGAGATGCTGCACGGCGCCGGAGATTCCAACCGCGATGTAGAGCTCGGGGCTGACGAGTCGTCCAGTCTGACCAATCTGATCGCTGTGGGGCCGCCAGCCATCGTCGGTGACAGCGCGGGTAGCACCGACCGCCGCATTGCCGAATGCGGACGCGAGGTCTTCGACGAGCTTGAAATTCTCGGCCGCCTTTAGGCCGCGTCCACCGGCAATCACCACCGGAGCGTCAGCAAGATCGAGCTTTCCTCCGCCGCCTTGTTTGGTCTCGATGACCTTGACGCGCGTCGAAGCCGGATCGACCGCCGGTTGGGCATTCTCGACACGTCCGGCTTTCGCGTTCTGCGCCGGAGCAACCACGTTGGGACGCATCGCTACAATCGCCGGCGTTCCACTCATCGCAATCGTCGCGATGACCTTGCCGATGTTCATCGGATGCCGGACGATGATCGAATCGCCTTCGACTTCGAGCGAGAGCGCGTCGGTGACGATGCTGGCGCCGAGTCTCGCCGCAACGCGAGGGGCGAGATCCCGGCCTTGGGCCGACGTGCTGAAGATCGCGGCGCGATAGCCGCCGGATTTGATGCGAGCGGCCGCTGTGGCCGTCGCGACTTCAGGACTGTAATTGGCGAGAGCGTCGTGCTCGACGACGATGACTACGTCGGCGCCGAATTGAGCGATCTGATTCGCCTTAGCTGCGATTCCCGGGGGACCGAGCAGGAGCGCGTGGACCTCAGACCCGATTTTGTCGGCGAGTGCACGGGCCGCGGTGACGGCCTCGAGTCCAACCTTCCGCACGTCGGCGCCGCGCGTCTCGACGTAAGCGAAGATGTTGGCCATTAGAGAACCTTTGCCTCGACCTGAAGAAGCTTCACCAGCTCGGGCACCGCTGCCGCTCCTTCTCCGACAACGCGTCCCGCCTTGCGCTCAGCGGGGAGCTCCAGTTTCCGCACAGTGAGCTGAGAGGGCGGAAGCTGCGCCGACCTCACTTCAAGTGGCTTCTTCTTCGCGGCCATGATTCCCTTCAATGACGGGAGTCGGGCGGTGTTGAGACCTTCGTCGACGGTGAGCACCGCCGGCAACGGGAACTCGACGATCTCCTGAGCGCCTTCCAACTCCCGCTTCGCCTTCCCCTTGCCGTCGGCGATTTCCAGCGACGAGATGGCGGTGACGCACGGCAGTCCCAAAATCTCGGCGACCATTGGACCGACCACTCCGTTGGAGGAATCGGGCGACATCTTTCCGAAGAAAATGAGATCGTACGCGCCGGTTTTGAGCTCCTCGGCGAGAGCGCGCGCGATGGAGAGTCCGTCGAACGGCACCTTGTCGGCCTTGAGCTGAACGCCGCGGTCGACGCCCATGCTCAATGCCTTGCGGATCGTTTCTTGAACGATGTCGGGGCCGAGGGAAATCACGACGACCTCGCTGCCGGCATTCTTGTCGCGCAGCTGCAGCGCGGCCTCGACGGCCCACGCGTCGAAATCATTTATGTCGAACTTGAGTCCGGCTTCATCGACCGACGTGTTGTCGGCGGCGATCCGGAAGCGGACGTCCATGTCGGGCACTCTCTTGACGCACACGGCAATCTTCACCGCGGAATCTCCATGTGAATGATTTCACATAAAGATACCAACACCCGGCAGCAGATACGAAACAGGGCTCGGGCTAGAAGCATTCACCCGGGCCCTGCGCGCCGCGCCGACCATCGTAAGGAGTTCGCGACGCCTTCGCTTCGCTCGGACTGCAGTCGACAGCAGATTACCACGGCATCGTCAGAATTGCGTCATCCGTCACTCGAATGCGTTGATCCCGG
>JBKOVX010000099.1:0-6002 GCA_046724115.1 Gemmatimonadota bacterium
AGATCACTGAGCTCACCGCGGGACTCAAGGATGCCGTCTCGACCGAGATCGAGCGGGTGCACGGCGAAGACATCGCCGCGCTCTTCGACATTTTCGTCGGGCGAGCTCTCGTCGTCTACAACCCCAAGCTGCGGCTGGAGCGCCAGATCTATCGCGGCATCCGGGAAGCAGCCAATGCTTCCAAGAGTCTCGAGCACCGCGAGCAGGCGAAGAAGGTGTCCGATCTGCGCGAGACGCTGCGCGACCGAGGACTCTACATCGAGTACCATCCGATCGTCATAACCGACAGCCAGAAAGTCTTCGGCTACGAGGCGCTTGCTCGCGGGACGATGCGCAGCATGAGGAGCCCGGAAGTGATGTTCGAGATTGCCGCGCAGTCGGATCTGATCTGGGATCTAAGTCGCCTCTGTCGCGAGCGCGCGATCGAGGGCATGGGAAAGCTGCTCAAGGATGGCGAGCTGCTCTTCATGAACGTCGATCCAGCCGATTTTGCGGATCCGTCATTCGACGTGAACGCGCTCAACGTGAAGGATCCGACGCGCGTCGTGATCGAGATTACCGAAAGAACTGCGATCAAGGACTACCCGAAATTCCGAGGCCGCCTCAAAGAATTCCGCGACAAGGGCTACCGCTTCGCGGTTGATGACGCGGGGAGCGGCTACGCCGGATTGGGGTCGATTGCCAATCTCGAGCCTGACTTCATCAAGCTCGATATGTCGCTGATCAACTGCATCGATCAGAATTTCATCAAGCAGAATCTGGTGGAGACGATGGTGCGCTTTGCAAACGAACACGGGGCGATGGTCATCGCCGAGGGCGTTGAGCGCAAGGAAGAGTACGAGATGGTGAAATCCCTCGGCGTCCATCTGGTACAAGGATTCTTCGTGCACAAGCCGAGCACGAGCGGTGTTACCTACCGGCCGCCGATCCACCCCTCGCCGGCGCTCGAAGGAGCAAAGTAGAAACCAGCTCGTAGGATCGCTCGGCGGCACCGACACCCTGCTGGACCAGAGCGCGCGCGCGCGAACCCGAACTGTCACGTGCCGCGGTCGAGCCGAGCCAATCTCCAAGACGAATCGAGAGGTCAACGGCGCCTTTGATTTCCGCTCCGCCACCGGCGTCGATCAGCCTTGCCGCGTCGCGGCTCTTGTCGCTGCGAGGTCCGAAAAGGACCGGGGCGCCAAAGGCGGCGGGCTCGAGCACGGAGTGCAATCCGGGGGAATGGAATCCGCCTCCGACGTAGGCAACGTCGGCCAGCGCGTAGAGATCGCCGAGGACGCCGTAGCGATCGACCAGAATGACGTCGGCGCTGGCGGCGCGTTTTGAGTCGAGTCGTTCCAGACGCAGCACGTTGCTGCGCGCCCACGCTTCGATCGATCGGAGATGCGCGTCGCTCACTTCGTGCGGGGCGATGATGAGGCGGGCGTCGGGAATCTTCTCACGGACGCGCAGCCAGGCCGGCAAGAGATGTTCTTCGTCAGACGGCCAGGTCGAGCCGGCGACGAGAGTCGGACGCGACGAGCGGAGAGATTCGGTCAACGGCGAAGGAGACTTGTGCGCCCGAGTTGACACCTGATCGTAGCGCGTATCGCCGGTGACGCTGATTCTGTCGGCGCGAACTCCCTGCTCGCGCAGACGCTCGGCGTCCTTCTCGTCGATGGCGCCGACGCGCTCGATGACGCGATACGCGTCGCCGAGGAGTGCGCGCCCGAAGAATCCGCGACGTCCGGAGGATTCGGGGAGAGTCGCGCTGATCACTCCCACGGGAACGCCGACGGCGGCGGCGCGCTCGGTGAGCGCGGGCCAGACGTCGAGCTTGCTGAAGACGAGCGCGTCGGGGCGGAGAGCTGCGACGATGGCCGTGGCGTGAGCGACGGTGTCGAACGGGAGAAAATCCGAAAAGTCAGCATTTACGGTCTGGGCAAACTGCTCGGCGCTCGGCGAATAGAAGGTGTAGACGACTTGCACATCGGGGCGTCGGGTGCGCAGCAGCTCTATCACGGGCAGCGCCTGCAGACCTTCGCCTACAGAAGGCGCGTGGAACCAGACGAGCGATCGTGTGGAATTGCGATTCTTCGCTGCCCAGTCGGCAAAACGGTCGACGACGCCTCGCCGCGCGCTCAGGCCGCGTCGGAATTTCGAATCTCCGGCGGGAACTATGCGAACGAGTGCTTCGGTGACGAGTCCCGCGAAGGCGTAGGGAATTCGCAGGAGCGAATTCACTGCTTTCGATTCTTCACCGAGGCGGAGTCGATGGCCTGCTGCAGCGCGTCGAGCGGCTGCGCGCCGGTGAGCAGCTTGTCACCGATCATGAAGCTTGGTGTCGCGCTGGCGCCGGCGCGCGAGGCGCGATCGTGGTCTGCCTCGATGAGCGGTCGCATCGTCCCCGCGCTGACGCATTGGCGCCACCGCTTCATGTCGACGCCGGTCGACTGCGCCAGCGAATCGAAGACGGTGCCCGGCGTGCCGATGTTTTCCCAACGCGCCTGTGTCGCGAACAGCGCGTCGTGCATCTGCCAGAACTTGTCCTGCGCTCCGGCGCACATCGCCGCCTCCGCCGCGGGAAACGCGTGTGCATGGATGCCGAGCGGGAAGTTGACGTACGCCAGGCGAACCTTACCGGTCCTGACGAGCTGGTCGCGAAGCGCCGGATAGGTTTGATCGTGCCACTGCTTGCAGTAAGGGCACTGGAAGTCGCTGACTTCGATCACCCAAACAGGTGCTGTCGGGCTTCCCTGAATCCGCGCGAGGTCGGCGCGCGTAATGTTAGAGTCTGGTGGTGTGCGAGCGGCGACCGACGTAGTCTCGGCGCGGGTGACAGTAGTAGATTCCGAGCCTTGTCGGTTGGTGTTTGCGGGAGCGCAGGCGAGTGCGAGCGCGAGCGCAGCGGCGCCACGGATGCGGTTGACTTGTGGTTGAGGCATCTGCTAAATAGACCCCCTGCAAGACCGTGAAATCAAGGGACAGATGCCGGCTTCAACAATGGGAGAGTAGATACTTACCTCGGTTCTAATCGGCTTTCCTTCGACTGCGCTAGCTGCGCTGCGAACAGCCTGGCTGTTCCTTCTTTTACAAGGCATTCAGATCCCGGCCCCGACGGGGCTGGTGAGCGACTTCGCGCACGTGCTGACTTCGGACGCGATTCAGCGCATGGAGCGCGTCGCGGAAGACGTGCGCACGAAATCGCGTGGCGAGATGGCGATCGTCACGCTGCCCGACATCGGCACTCGCGATGTGCAGGAAGTAGCGCTGCAGATCGGAAGGCAGTGGAAAGTTGGGAAGGCCGGCAATCCGGGCGATCCCACGCGCAATGCCGGAGCCGTAATCCTCGTCGTTCCGAAGGAGACGAGCTCCGATGGGCGAGGGCACTGCTTCGTCGCGACTGGTCGAGGTGCGGAAGGATTTCTTACCGATTCGGATGTCGGCGCCATCTGTCGCCAGGCGACGCCAGCTTTCATCGCCAAGGATTACAGCACCGGCCTCGAAATAGTAACACTGGCGACCGCAAATGCGTTCGCGAAGGAATTCGGGTTCACGCTCGACACAACGCTGGCGCCTGTGCCGGCGGAGCCGGCGCTACGGTATCCGACGAACAACGATAACGGTGGAATTCCTCCGTTCGCTCTTTTCGTTCTTTTTCTCATCGTCCTGTTCATTCTCGGCGCTGCAAGTCGCAGGCGATCGGGGTGTCTCGGCTGTCTCCCAATCCCCGTCGGTGGTTTCGGCCGCGGAGGTGGATGGGGTGGTGGCGGAGGAGGATGGGGTGGTGGTGGAGGTTGGGGCGGCGGTGGTGGTGGATTCGGAGGGTTTGGTGGTGGCGGAGGATTCGGAGGTGGCGGTGGCGGATCGAGTTGGTAAAGCGGGAAGGGGGAAGAGGGAAGAGGGAAGCGGGAACTGTGAAGCGCAAGGCGGAGGATTTGTGCGATGATGCAACTCGACGAACTGGTGAGGCAGCTTCAGCTCGCGTACGGCGGCGGGCTGCGATCCGTCGTGCTATTCGGCTCCGCGGTCGCCGGCGAGCACAATCCGAAGAAATCGGATTACAACGTGCTGGTAATAGTCGACTCGCTGCCGCTCGAGCGGTTGCGCGCGGTCGCGGCTGTGTCGAAGGCGTGGGCAGAAGATGGAAATCCGCCGCCGCTGACGTTTACGTTGCGCGAATGGAAATCCTCGTCCGACATCTTCCCGATGGAGTACGCGGACATTCTCGAGCGGCACCGCGTGCTTTATGGCGCTCCGCCGTTCGACGGCATTCGCGTCAGTCCGTCGGATCTCCGGCTGCAGGTCGAGAATCAGGCGATGGGCAAGCTGCTGCAGCTGCGGCAGGCGATCATGGGCGCCGGCGGAGACAGCAAGCTCCAGGTGGAAGTACTGGAAAAGAGCCTGAGCACGCTGATGGTGGTTTTCCGGGGAGTGTCGCGGCTGTTCGGACACGCACCGTCGCAGGACTACGAGGAGCTCACGCGCTCGCTCGCGCAGCGCGCGGGGTTTTCAGCGGATCCGTTCGTGAAGGTGATTCGTCACGTGCGGGGCACGGAAAAAATTGCGCGCGAGAACGCCGCCGGCATACTGGAGGAATATCTGGCGGCGATGGAGCGGCTGGTGGCGTATATCAACGAATACAGGGAATAAATTACTGTGGGCTTTGGCCGCACAGAGTGTCGTCAATCTCACTCAGAGGATAAGGCAATGAACCGTCGCATGGTGCTGGCTCTCACACCGCTGCTGTTAGGGTTGGGAGGATGCGGGTACAATCAGATACAACAGAAGGACGAAACGGCTGCGCAGGCCAAGCAGCAGATCTCGGTGCAGCTGCAGCGGCGCGCCGATCTCGTTCCAAATCTCGTCAACACCGTGAAGGGTTATGCGCAACATGAGGAAGCGGTGTTCACCCAGGTGGCGCAGGCGCGAACCGGACTGGCTGGCGCGATTCAGACCGGTGATCCGCAACAGATGGCGACGGCCAATGCAACGCTAAGTGGTGCGCTGGGTCGGCTGCTGGCAATTTCGGAAGCTTACCCGCAGCTGAAGGCGGATCAGGGTTTTCTGCGGCTGCAGGACGAGCTGGCCGGGACGGAGAACCGGATCGCGACATCGCGAAACGACTATAACGAGGCGGTGAAGGACTACAACGCCTACATCCGGCAATTCCCCCAGGCGATAACGGCGAAGGTGATAGGAGCCAAGCCGCGCACGTACTATGAGGCTGCTCCGGGAGCGGAGACGGCGCCGACCGTCGATTTCGGAACGCGGCCGACGCCGGGCAGCTCGACCCCGGCGGCGACAAAGAGGCCGTAAACGTATAGCGCCCACTATAGAAGAGGTTGGACCTGAAATGAGAGAGCGCCGGCGCGAGCCGGCGCTCTTTTCACGTCAACGGCAAATCTTAACCGGCAAGGGGCATGGTTTTAGGGTTGATGTCTCTTGACACTGCGGGGGCCCGGGCCTAAATAGTTGCGACCAGAAACTCCCTGCGGAGTCCCTACTACTCTGCTGGGCTCGCTGCGCCTGTGCAGCGAGCCTCACCCATCCAATGCTGGAGACAGGCATGAAAACAATTCGCTCGTCCGTTTTTGCACTGCTGTTGCTGGTTCTCGTCAGTGCCAGCGCCTTTGCGCAGACGCGCCGCATCAGTGGCCGCGTGACTGTGGAAGGAAGCAGTGCACCTCTCGTTGCAGCGAGTGTCACCGTCGTCGGGACGACGCTTGGCACCTACACTGACGATCAGGGACGTTTCTCCCTGAATGTTCCCGATGATCCCGTGACGCTGCGTGTTCGGCGCATCGGCTATCTCGTGAAGACCCAGGCCGTCCCGGCTGGCGACACAGACGTGAACATCGCGCTCGGCCGCGACGTTCTACAGCTCGAAACCCAGGTCGTGACCGGAACGGCGACCACCGTGTCCAGCGTGAACGCTGCCAATGCGGTGACGGTCGTAAGCGGCGAGAAGCTCAATCGCGTGCCCGCGCAGACGATTGACTACGCGCTGCAGGGTAAGGTCC
>JBKOVX010000141.1:0-3735 GCA_046724115.1 Gemmatimonadota bacterium
GCGGTGAGCAACCTGCTTTCGCTTCTCGAGCCGATCATGATCGTGTTCCTCGGCGTCATCGTCGGCGGCATGGTCGTCGCCATGTACCTGCCGATCTTCGATATGATCAACGCAGTGCAGTAAGACGCCTGCGGATACCAAAACAAAATGGCCAGCCGATTTGGCTGGCCATTTTGTTTGTGCGAGTGAAATCTAAAAGAGAACGCCGACAGATATGGGAACGAAGCTGAACGTGGTCCCATTGCTGTTCACGCTGTTGTAACGGGCTTCGATGAATGTCTCGAAGCTGCTGCTGAGCGGAATCTTGATTCCACCGCCAATGTTCCACCCGAAGTCGTTCGTCGTGCCGGTGTTGCCACCACCGAGGTCCGCGCTCGGACGATAGAGGCCAACACCGCCGATCGCGTACGGCGTAAACGACATCCCGAGTGGCAGCTCATAGGCCAGGTTTCCCGTGAATGACGCAATGTTGATGTTCCCGCCGCCGTTCTGGAACCCGAACTGGTTGTACGCGCCCTCGGCGCGAACCGAGACCGGCAATAGCGCCGGCTTGTAACCGAGCACCAGCGCAATGTTGTAACCGGTGTTGGTCGCATTCCCCAGATCCCCGGTTGGGAACCCCACACCACCCGATGCCCCAATCTGAAACGGATTGTAGCTCTGAGCCTGCGCGCTCGGCGCAGCGGCGGCTATGCCCGCAACTGCGACGAGGGATAAGATAGTTTTTTTCACTGTTGCTCCGGTTTCGTCGTGAGTGTTGAACCCAACTCGTGCTACCCGCCCCACACCGAGCGGTTCTGGCGCTGGCGGTTAAAAAAATTTAGTCAGGTAACCGCGTTTTCCAGCCTCACGGCTGAGTAGAGTTTCCAATCTCACGATTTCGGAAACGCTTAGCCGCCGATTCGCGGCGATAACATTTGGGTGCACCTGCTGAGCCGAAGATGCACCGGCGATCAATTCCTACGCGGGCGCCGCGGTCTCGTTCATCTCGACGCGCGTCGTCTCCTTGTCCGGACGCTCGCCGAGGAACTCGACCCACTGCTTCTTGAGATGCGGATAGTGCTTGGATGCCTCGACGAGATCGATGAAGCACTCGATCGTCGTCTCGAACCAGTTCTGCAACTTTGCATCGCCAATGCGACCAGCGTCGTCGAACGCGCGGTGGGCTTGTGCCAGCGCGAACATGTCGGGATAAGTGCGCGCGCCGAGGTGCTCCAGCGGCTGACGCAGCGCCCAAAGACCTATCTTGCCGCCCGTCATCGACGGGGATGCGGCCATCAGGAACGCCTGCTTGCCGTTGAACGGCTGCGGGCGGAAACGTGACACCCAGTCGATGGTGTTTTTCAGAATGCCGGGCATCGACGCGTTGTATTCCGGCGACGCGATCATGAAACCGTCGACCGAGTTGAGCAAGTCGTGCAGAGCCTGCGCGCCTGCCGGTAGTCCTTTCGAGATCTCGTCGTCCAGATCGTAAGGTGGGCATTCGAACTGCGACATCGTAGCGCGTTCGACGGTCGCACCCTTTTGCTCCGCAACGCTCGCGGCCAACGACGCCAGTCTGTCGTTCATCGACCCTTCGCGCAAAGAAGCGCCGAATACGAGAAGTCGAACCGAGCACCGTTTATCGTCTGCCATTGCCATTACCTCTCTGTTTGCCACCACGAACGACGTAATTACGTCCGATCAATGTTGGGGCAATTCGTGCACGCCGCTAGCTGCATCACCTGATATTCCCGCCCCCTCGAAACACGCGGCGACATCGCTCGCGCTCTCCGATCGACAAGCCTGGCGTCTCGAGGCCTGGTCCACAAAGAAGCCACCGATCTGCAATCCGATCCCATCCCAACACCGCGCACGCGCGTCTCCCTCTGGCAGTGACTTGCAGAAAGCCACCCCCCGCGGCAGCTCACTCGGTGCGTAGGCGAGATGCCGGACAGCGCCCTGATAGCAGTATGGTAGTCCTGCGCGCGACGCTAGATCGCAGCGTTTCCGGATTCCCGCGTACTGAAATGCCGCTCCCCCCGAAGCATTTCTGCCGAGTCCGACGTAGCACGCATTCACGAGATCGGGTGCGCCCGCTCTATCGCAGACGTCGCTCGCCTTCCGATAATCCTGCCTGACAGCCGGCAGAATCAGATCGGCCTGCAGCTCATAACACTCGCGGCGATAACGCGGAGGCGTCGCATCGCACGGGTAGTGGAGGTCGCCCGCCTTGAACAGCACGACGTTTTGCTTGGGGCTCGAGTGACGATGCATTCCAAACACTCCGTCGCCGAAAACCTGCATTCGCGCGCCCATGTTGTGCTCCATGAAGACGCCGCTGTAACAGCTGCGCTGATCCCAATCGCTGGCGAGCCGATCGCAGTCCTTGAGCGAAGCGTTGACATCGTAACGATGGTACATCATCAAGCCGTGACCGGTCCCGTGAAGACAATCGAACAAGCGAAACTGCTCTTTCGTGCCTCGCAGACCATTGCACGGCGCCAACAGAAAGCTCTGCGCCAGCGGCATTCCAACGCGCGCGTCGAAGTATCGCTGCAGAATTCCATGGTAGCACCCCGACTGGTATCGGTCGTCACACTCGGACAGCAGGCGGGTGGCAGTTGCAGGAGTCGAGCGCACCGCATAGCCAAGCGCATGCGCCAGTGGATGCCCGAGCAGAATCAGAGACGGATCGAGGTGGATGACGCGATCGAGAGTTCCCATCGCCAGGGCGATGTTGCCGGCCGAAGAAAGCGCCGCGATGCCATCGCCGATGCAGGTCGAGTAGGCATCTATTGTCTGGCTGGCGTGGGGCCGACAGAACGCGAGAAGCGAGTCCGCAACGACGGCGGAATCAGTTACGCGGCGGCTTGGCGTAGTGGGCGCGGTGGCGAGTGTGTCCATCGACATCGGCGCCATTGCCTGGTGACCTTCGTGCTGGGCGGCTGCGCGAGTCGGCGAGCCGAGTCCACCGGCGCATAGCAGCGCAACGAAGGCCGCCCGACGCCGAACGAGACGTTCAATCATGCCGCAGTATCACAGTCTCCCCGCGCGAATGTAAAGTGGCCAACGGATGACGCGAGGGATCTCCGGATCTCCCCAGTCTCGTGCCAGCGATCGCTCGACGTCCGCCACCGGATCTGTTCCGCGGTCCATTACATAGCGCGCCGTCGCGGACCAGGTGCGCAAATAACCGGCAAGCTCAGACAGGCTCCAGTGCATCCCGAGCTCGAAGGGCGGCGTCTCGACTTCATCGAACGGAAACGGGACCTCCCTGAATCCATTGAGCAAAAGCTTTCGCTCGGGTGGCCAATACTCCTCGAGCAATCCGCGATTGAAAGCGTGCAGAGTTTCGTGGAGAGGCTTCGTGTCGAGGATCGGGTCTCCGTAGCCCCAGACGGCAATCGCACCATTGGCGACCAGCACGCGCTTTGCCTCGGTGAAAAAAGCTTGCGGCCGAAACCAGTGAAGGGCCTGCGCAGCGGTCACCAGATTCACTGAGTGTGAAGGCAATCCACTCGACTCAGCCGGCGCCACTCTGTATTCGATGTTCGGGCGCGGCGTCGCGTGTTGTATTTGGCCGTTACTCGGATCTGTCGCCACGACTTGCTGGAAGCGCGGGGCCAGTCCGATAGCGGCTTGACCATTTCCTGTGCCGCAATCGAGGGCCAGTCTGTGTTCGCTCGTTAGACCAGCAACGAAGTCGAATAATGCGTCCGGATAATGAGGACGATAAGTGGCGTAAGCAGCCGC
>JBKOVX010000103.1:0-10921 GCA_046724115.1 Gemmatimonadota bacterium
CCGCACGTCTCATCGCACGGCGCCCTGCACCGCGACCACATGCTGGTGCCGCTGCTGCTCAATCGTGTGCCAACACGCACACCACGCCGAACCGTTGACGTGATGCCTAGTGCGCTGGCAGCACTCGGCATCACCCCTCCCAAAACTCTGGAAGGAGTTTCGTTCTTCTAGTCGGCTACTGGACGGTCAGCGAGGCGTTCATGCCGGGGTGGATTGTGCAGTGGAAGCCATACGTGCCCGCAGCATTGAAAAGGCGAGTGTGCGACGAACCGACCGGGGCACTGGCTATGTCGCCCGCGCCATCGCCCTGGAGGGCCGCAGCTCTACCAGCGGCGTCGTCCCAGGTCACATTGTGCTCGGTGTTTCCATCATTTCGCCACGTTACTGTCGTGCCCGTTGGTACGGTTCGAGTAGTCGGCGAGAACGCGTTTCCGACCGTCATGCAAAAGGTGTTTGCCGGACAGGCACCTCCGCCACCACCACCACCTCCACCGCCGCCACCGACCCCGGTAGAATCTCCGCCTCCGCCGCACGAAATCGAGACAGCAGCCATCACCAGACCACCGAGCAAACCAGATATTTTCCGCATCCTACCTCCTCGTCGAGCGAAATCCAGGTTCGGAGCCGGAGGTCGTCCAAAGCCCCTTGGACAACGTGGCCCTCAAATAAGCGACCCGTTCACCGTGGGCGCAAAGCTGGGCCCGGTAACAGTATAAGGTCTGGCTGCGAGGAGCAGCCAATTCGAGGCGAACGCCTGTCCTGCTAATCCTTCATCGCGCACGTGTATAGGCGCCAATCTGGCTCCGGCGCGGCCACTGCTGCAATGTAGTTAGGGCGCGGCGCGAAGAGCTTGTGCGTCAGCTTCCCCGGCTTTCCATCCCAGACGCCTTTGCCCTCCGCCTTGAGACAAGCCTCGCGTATTACCCACGATTTCAGGAACGCCGAATTCCGTTCTTCAGCCGGCGTGTCGGCGAGCGCTCGCAGCTCGTCCTCGGACATGAAGCGCTGAGCCACGTCGAGCAGTCGCCGGACTGGGCGTTCGTTCTCGACATCCACTCCGACTGGCCGGTCGGGCGCGAACGCGAAGAGACCGAGCTCCGCCGAGTGAGAGACGTTGAAATGGATATTGTCTCGATCGACCAGACCTGGCTTTCCCGAACGCCCGTAAGTGAATTCCAGTTTTTCGGGCGGAGTTCCGGTGAATCCGGACAGCAGCTGGCGCAATATTCCCCGGGCAACCACGAATCGCCGCGCGGCGACCGGAGTGAGCGAGGCAGCGCGCTCTCTTTCGTCGGCCGGAAGCAGGCGAGCGAGCTCGTTGTAGCGAGTCTTATTTACGTCGAGCGACGCAACCCAGACTTGCACTTCTTCCGTCATCAACTCAAGCGAGGTCAATGATTCTCACCTCCGCTTTGCCGTCAGCGATCGTCATTCTCGCGACGCTGGGCGACAGATTGAATCGCCTTGCGCCCGCCGCTCCCGGATTCACGAACAGCTGAGCCCCGAGCTGCGTCACCTGCTGTCTATGTGTATGACCATAGATGACCACGTCTGCGTCATATTTGGCCGCCAGTTTAGCCGGAGTCGGGCTACCGACCTCGTGGCCGTGGCTGACGTGAATTCGCAAACCGCCCAGCGCCATATCGATTCGACCGCTAAGCGACGGATCACCCAGCGGGTCGGTATTACCATAAACGGCTCTCACGGGTGCGATCAGACGCAACTCATCGAGGATCTCGTCACCGCCGACATCCCCCGCGTGAAGTATGAGCTGGACCCCGGCGAGCGCGTCATGCACACCCGGGCGAAGCAGCCCATGTGTGTCCGAGATGAGGCCCACCAGCTGGACGCCAGAGTGTGGCATACCCTCTTACATATATTAGGGGTGTCATGCCGTGGCTACGACTTGCGCTCGGTTTAGCGCTGCGGACGATACGACGCCCGCGACTCGCGATCGATCTGATACGGATCACCTGGCGTTTCAGATCGAATTCCTGGTACCGACGGTTCCCGTTCCTGCCTTTGCCTGATCCCACGTATCTGCGATGGCGAATGTACACTGCATATGGTGACTACAACGCAGTCCCTTCAGTCACTGACGTCGAGCGTTACGCGCGCTGGGCGACGACAAACCAATGAGTACAGTACTCGCCGAGTCTGTTGGGATTGAGAGTCTGATCAAAGCGCAGGGTTACGGCCTCGGCTTCGATCTCGTCGGCATCACTTCGCTGGATAGGGTGGAGACCGCGCCCGAGTTCGAGGCGTGGCTTGCTCAGGGTTACGCCGGCGAGATGGACTACCTGCCTCGTGGTGCCTGGAAACGAGGCGATGCGCGGTTACCTCAGCCGGGCGCGACCCACGCGATCGTGGTTGGACTCAACTACGGCGGCCGCGAGCCAAAGGGTCCTGTCGCTCGCTACGCGCGCGGCGACGACTACCATGAACTAATGGTTGCCCGGTTGAACGAGCTGCACCGCTGGCTCGAGACACAAATCGGACGACGCATTCCCGGCAAACCTTACGTCGACACCGGGCCGATTCTCGAGCGCGATCTGGCGCGCCGCGCCGGACTCGGCTGGTTCGGTAAGAATACCAATCTGATCAACCCGCGCCTCGGCTCCTTTTTCTTTATCGGCTCGCTGTTGGTGGATCTCGAGCTGGAGGTGGACGCGCCATTCGAGAGCGATCGCTGCGGGACGTGCACGCGCTGCCTCGACGCTTGCCCGACCGACGCCTTCGCCGCGCCGCGCGTCCTCGATGCGACGCGCTGCATCTCCTATCTCACTATCGAGAACAAGGGACCAATTCCGGAGGAATACCGCGCGTCAATCGGCGAGCTGATCTACGGTTGCGACATCTGCCAGGAAGTGTGTCCGTGGAACGTCAGCTTTTCCCGCGCGCTGGACGAACCCGCGTTCAGTGCGCGAGAGATCATCGCTGGCCGCTCGGCTCGTGAGCTGGCGACCGATCTTCTGGCGATGAGCGACGACAGCTATCGGGACCGGTTCAGAGGTTCGCCGATGAAGCGCGCCAAACGTCGCGGTCTCTCGCGCAATGCTGCCGTTGTACTCGGCAATGTCGGAGATGAGCGCGATATCGCGGCTCTTCAATCCTGTCGAGAAAATTCAGATCCGCAGCTGCGCGAGCATCTGGAGTGGGCAATCCGGCGGATCGAAGCGCGACGCTCGTCGACTGAGCATCGCGCCGATCTGCCGCCTTCTATCGACTGAGCGCGATCAGAACCGACTGGGGAACTGTTTCACGATCCCATCGGAAAGTGCGTCAGCCATGCCGAGGATCTGAGTGAAGATGCTGTCGAAGGCCGCGGCATCGTCCGCCCAGCGTCCCTGGATGCGCGCGGTCGCCTCCTGTGTGGTCAACGCCAGGTGCTGGTTCAGCATCGCGAGCACTGTAGCCTTTGGCCAGTTCGGGTTCGCTCCACTCAGAAACGTCGCGATATCGTTGGCGTTAGCGTGCCAGCGACGATCGGCGTCCGCAACTTTTGCCTGGTCTCCTGCTTTCGCCGCCGCCACCAGATCCACCGCGATCAGAATGTGCTGCTTGAGAAGGCTCGTCAGCTGGGTTCCGGCAGCAGCTCCGTAGTACGGAACGATCGCGTTTCCGATGTCCTCCTGGTTTCGAAGCAGCCGGTTCGCTGCAGTTTGCGCGCTGGCATCACCGGCGACCGCCGAAACTATGTATAGTCGGGTCCAAACCACATGGTCAGACCACAGTTTTCGCATCGCGTCGTGAAGCTGCAACGTTGCCGGGGACGGGGAGGTTGCGGTCGAAATGGCGGCGGTGGCGCATGCGTAGACCGCGACGAATGCGAGGGCGATGGCGCCCCGATGGGAACGGGTCATAAGAGGTCTCTCTGGCAATGACGGGTGGGCTAAACAGAAAACGCAGTCTCCACTGCGTTTTTGCATAGTTTGTTCCGCAGCTCACCTGCCCCGAGAAATAGCCCTCTGGGCGGAGTTAGCGCACTAAATGCTGAGCTTTATTTGCGGGTGACTTCGAAGCAGCAGCGAGGTTCCGCAGTCAGATCGCAGCAGGTGGCTACCGATGCAGACAGGTATTCGGTCAGCATGCCTTCAATGACCCGGCAAGCGGCGTTGTTCTGAGCCGTTAGCGCAGCCAACGGACACCCCGAGCTGCGCAACACGATCGAGCCATCACGCCCCTGTACCTCGATTATCCCACCGAAGCCTTTGAGCAGGCGGGCACCGGCTTTTACGCGGTCCATCAGAGTTCCCGTCGGCTTCGGATAGCGCCTGGCGAGGGATTCTCCGGTGTCGCGCATGAATCTTTTTAGCTGCTTGCCCGAGCACTGATCCTCGGCTACTTCGAGAAACTCCGTCAGGACCGGCAGGTACAAGGTGGAAAACTGAACCTGGCCTTCCACCGTGATCGAATAGAGAGTCGATGGCTTGCTCACGCCCTGTCGGCTGCCGCTCCGCACGACGAAGTTCGCATCCTCCAGTTTTCTCAGCTGATTGCGAACCGCGTTCGGCGTAAGATGTAATCCTTTCGCCAGCTCCTCGACCGTCATCGGTCGGTGGCGGAGCTGCGACAAGACACTGCGCGCTGGCTCGCTTAGACGGGTAAGGGATGTCGTCATTTGGGCAACGGGAAATCCGAGGAAGCAACGTGGTCTCTCAACAACATCAAGAACTGCACCCTGACAGCCGGATTACAGTTCTCGTGCGAGCTTGCAACAAGCCGCTCGGGCAATACGTTAATTCACTGAACCCATGAACAGATTGCTCAATCACGCGGTGATGTGTGGCGCTGCCTGCATCACGACAGCAGTCGCGTCCGCGCAGCAAGCCCCGCACTACACCGCGGCCGACGTGCGCTTCATGCAAGGCATGATCGGACACCACGCCCAGGCGCTGGTGATGGCCGCCCTCATTCCCGATCGCACCACTCGCTCCGACCTTCGCGCCCTCGGCGAACGTATCCGGGTTTCACAAACGGACGAAATAAAGCTGATGCAGCAGTGGCTGCGCGAAAGAAATCAGTCGGTTCCCGACCCTGCGCAGCATCAGCACCAGATGATGGACATGCCGGGAATGGCGATCGCCGACACACTTATGCCGGGCATGCTCACCGCCGAGCAGCTCACAGAGCTCCGGAAAGCGCGAGGCGCCGATTTCGACAGGCTTTTTCTGAAAGATATGATTCAGCACCACGAAGGAGCGCTGGCGATGGTGGCCACTCTCCTTGGCACCACAGGCTCGGGTCAGGAGCCTGAAGTTTTCCGCTTCGCGGCGGAGGTCGATGCCGACCAGCGCGCCGAAATCGCGCGCATGGGCGCTTTGCTGGACCGCCTCAACGGCACCAGCGGCGCCCCGCAACCCTGACCATCGATTCGCACTCGACATTCATCCACCCAGTGAGAAGATCATGAATTTGAGATCGACGCTCATGCGTCCCACAGCACGCCGCATTACTTCGCGTTTCAGCTATTCGCTGTTTGTCCTCGCATCGCTGCTCGTGACGGGCACCGCGACCGCACAGAGTGACAGCGCTATCACCAGCAACGACCCGCGCATTGGATTGCGGCCTGGACTCAACAACGCCGGCGAGGCTGCACGCAATCTCGAGTTGATTGGTCACGTCGACCGTCCGCAGAACTTCGGCAATCCGCAAAACCCGGCTGACTTCGCATTCCTGAACGCCGATCTGGCATTCATGGGCAATTACGTGTATCAGGGCGGATTCAACGGCTTCCAGATCTGGGATGTGTCCAATCCGCGCTCCCCCAAGCTACGTACGTTCATGATCTGTCCCGGTGGCCAAGGCGATCTGTCGGTCTACAAGAACCTGATGTTCATGTCAGTCGAAGAGACGCGCGGGCGACTCGACTGCGGCGGCCAGGGAGTGACCGACACCGTAAGCGCGGAGAGATTCCGCGGCATTCGCATCTTCGACATGACCGATGTCGATCATCCGAAGCAAGTCGCAGACGTTCAGACCTGTCGCGGCTCGCATACTCACACTCTCGTTACCGACCCGAACGATCCGGCCAACGTCTACATCTACGTCTCTGGTACCGGTCCGGTCCGCTCTGGTTCGGAGCTCGCTGGTTGCGCACGCGGCGCCTCGCTGTCCGACACGACCACGTCGCTGTTCCGCATCGACATCATCAAGGTCCCCCTCGACGCGCCGCAGAACGCGAAGGTAGTCAACTCGCCGCGCATCTTCGCTGATTCATCGGGCGCGATCGCCGGACTGTGGAAAGGGGGCGCGCACGGTCCGGGCACTCAGACCACTACGCAGACCAACATGTGCCACGACATCACGGTCTACACGGCGATGGGTCTCGCCGCCGGGGCGTGCTCTGGAAACGGCATCCTGCTCGACATCAAGGATCCGGCAAATCCGAAGCGAATCGCCGCCGTGATGGATCCTAATTTCGCCTACTGGCACTCGGCGACGTTCAACAATGAAGGGACGAAAGTCCTCTTCACCGACGAGTGGGGTGGCGGAATGGCCCCGCGTTGTCGGGCGACTGACAAGATGACCTGGGGCGCGGATGCGATCTTCTACCGCGCCGGCAACAACCTCAACCCCGCGGGCTACTACAAGCTCCCGGTCGCGCAGACAGAACAGGAGAACTGCGTCGCCCACAACGGATCGCTGATTCCAGTACCGGGTCGCGACATCATGGCGCAGGCGTGGTACCAGGGTGGTGTGTCGGTGTTCGACTTCACGGACCCCGCGCATCCCAAAGAAATTGCGTTCTTCGATCGCGGCCCGATGGATTCGACGAAGCTGATGCTCGGCGGCGACTGGGCGGCCTACTGGTACAACGGTCACCTCTACGCATCCGAGATCGATCGCGGACTCGACGTGTTCGATCTCAAGCCGAGCGATCAGCTCTCACAGAACGAGATCGACGCGGCGAAGCTCATTCACTTCGATGTCTTCAATCCGCAGAATCAGCCGAAGCTGGTTTGGCCCGCAAGCTTCGTGGTTGCACGTGCGTATCTGGACCAGCTCGTACGCGAGAAGGGCGTTGCCAGCGAGCGCTCGGCTGCAATCGCGCGTGATCTCGCGCGCGCCGAGAAGTTGAAGGGCGCGAGCCAGCGCACCGCGCTGAATCAGCTGGCGAGTCGTCTCGATCAGGATGCACGCAAGGCCTCCGATCCGACGCGCGTCGAAGCACTCGCTGCCGAAGTGAGGGATCTGGCGAAGCGCTGATGCTCAGCTGACGCGCCTCGCATCAGGCACGAGGTCACGGACGACGCCGCGGAGATAAGCCTCGGCGTCGTCTTCGCGCTTTGGATCCCATTCCTGCGCCAACTCGGTGAGGTGCGCCCGACGAGCAGTGACGAGCCGACCGAGCACTTCGCATCCGGAAGCCGTCAGCTCAGAATGAGTCCAACTCTCGCCACGCGGCACCGTCAACAGACCCCGTCTGCGCAGCTCCTCGAGAGCAGCTTGCGCGCGCTCAGGAGGAATCCCCTTTTCACGCGCCAACTCGAAGGGAGGAATTCCAGGCGAAGCTTCCACTCGTACCAGTAACCACGCTGCGAGCGGACTGAGCGTCTCTCCGGCGCGCGCGACGATGAGCTCGATGTGCGCCCGCTGAATATCGCGATCGGCAAGCGATGACAACGCCGCGTAGAGATGCGCCGCCACCGCGTCTTCGTCCTGTGGTCGCGCGAAAGCGTCGCCCGCTTCGTTTCCGGTGTCGCCGGCTTCGGCGGCGATTGTCGCGCGCAGCGGACGCTGCGGCAGAAACCACGTCAAAATGAATCCGACGCCACACACGATCGCCGCGAACAGGAACATCGTGTCCAGCGAGGATGTGAATGCCTTCTCATAAGCCGCGCGGGCATCCGGTGGCAGCTTGAGCAGCGCCTGCACGCTCATGCCGGTAGCACCTTGAGCCGCGGCGCCAGGCGGAAGCAGTCGAGCCAGATTCCCACTGAGCTGCGCCGCAAACACGGCGCCGAGAATGGCAGTGCCGAGGGAGCCGCCAATCAATCGGAAAAGCGTGGCACCCGAGGTTGCGACGCCGAGGTCGGCGTAGTCGACGGCGTTCTGCACTGCGATGACCAGCACCTGCATCACCATGCCGAGCCCGACACCCAACACCAGCATCAGCAGAGATGCCATCGCCTCGCTGGTTTGAGGCGTCAGTCGCGACAGTAGGAACAGGCCAATTGTCATCACGGCGGTGCCGAGGACCGGGAAGATCTTGTAGTGGCCGGTGCGACTAATCAGCTGACCGGATGCGATCGACGTCACCAGCATGCCGCCCATCATCGGGATCATCTCCATCCCTGAGCCCGTCGGGCTCACCGCTTTCACTACCTGCAGGAACAGCGGGAAGTACGTGACCGATCCGAAGAGCGCGAAGCCGACGATCAACCCTACCGCCGACGTGATGACGAATGTCTGCTGGCGGAACAGTCGCAGCGGCAAGACCGGCTCGGCGGTCTTGCGCTCGACGATAACGAACAGCACCAGCGACAGGATCGTCACCGCGATGAGGCCGAGTATCAGCGATGACGACCACGGATACGCCGCCCCACCGAGATCGGAGATGAGCGTGATGCTGCTCAAGATCACCGCCAGCAGTCCGGCACCTGCGTAGTCGATCGAGCGCACCGCGCGGCGCGACAGCGATGGCAGCGTCGCCGCGAGGACGACCAGCGCGGCGATACCGACGGGCAAATTGATGTAGAAGATCCAGCGCCACGACAAATGCGTGGTGAAGTATCCGCCGAGCAGCGGACCGGCGATGCTCGCCAGGCCGAATACCGCGCCAAAGATTCCCTGATATCGTCCGCGATCGCGCGGCGGGACAATGTCTCCGACGACGGCTTGCGTCGTCACGACCAGACCACCGCCGCCAAGTCCCTGCACCGCGCGGAAGAGAATCAGCTGCGTCATGTTCTGACTCAACCCGCACAGCGCGGAGCCGACGAGGAACAGGACGATCGCCGATTGGAGCACGATCTTGCGGCCGTAGAGATCGCCGAGCTTGCCGTAGATCGGCGTGACGATCGTCTGCGCCAGCAGATAGCCGGTGACGACCCATGCGAGATGCTCGAGTCCGCCGAGCTCGCTCACGATCGTCGGCAATGCGGTCGAGACGATCGTCGAATCGAGTGCGGCCAGCAGCATCGCCAGCACCAGACCGCTGAACGCGATCAGTATTTGGCGATGGCCGAGAACTGCAGGCGCGGGTACAGGCTCGAGAACGGATTCGGTCACCCCGAATCAGTTCTCAAGAGTCGTGCTTCTTGGCGCTATCAGCCTCGGTTGCCGCTAAACTCTTGCAGGTGGAGCTCGCCGGACCGCGAGATTGAGCAGACCTCCAACGACTCCGATTGCTAGTAGAATCCAGGTTATCGTTGGCGTCTCCAGCGATGTCTTGCCGAGTGCCGCGTCGAGCGAGTAACGACCGGGACCGGTGAGAGCGATTCCTACTGCAACGGTCATGAACATGAGCGGGTGTTCGATCCCGTTGGTCGCGACGAAGAACTTGTTCTTCCAATGAACCGTGGCCATGGCGACGATCATCCCGGCGACTATCAGCGCGGACCCGACAGCACCGAGGAAGCCGAACGCGAGGAGCAGCCCCCCGAGAAACTCACCGAGTCCGGCAGCGGTCGCGAAGGTCGTGCCGGGACGAAATCCCAGTGTCTCGAGGAAGCCGCCGGTTCCAGCGATGCCATAGCCGCCAAACCAACCGAACAACTTCTGCGCACCGTGAGCGGCGTAGACGAGTCCGAAGACCACGCGTATCACGAGCAGGCCCAGGTCCAGCAGCTGCGTATCGATTGCTTCTGTGGGCATTGAAATCTCCGCAAGGGTCGACGCCTTGAATCCTAATCGCGCCGTTCCACAGGGTAATGCCCTCGTTCGTCTGATTTTGCTAGTCGGGTCTCTCGGTCCCGAGAATTTTTAGCGCCAGGCAGGCAGCGCCAAACCCGTTGTCAATGTTCACCACCGCGATGCCAGGACTGCAGCTTGCCAGCATCGTGTTGAGCGCAACGGCGCCACCCGTGGCAACGCCGGTCCCGACGGACGTGGGAACGCCGATTACCGGGGCGCGCAGTAATCCGGCAACCACCGCCGGCAGCGCGCCATCCATCCCGGCGACGACGATGCAGACGCGGGCCGCGGTGAGCTCCGGCAGAATCGATTGCAGGCGATGGATGCCGGCGACTCCAACATCGAAGTGCGTCGCTGTGGGAACCCCCATCGCGTCGAGCGTCGTCGACGCCTCGAGCGCGACCGGGATGTCGGCCGTCCCGGCGGTGATCACCGGTACGACGGGAATGTCTCTCTTCGGCCGCGGATTGCGCACCGCCATCCGCGCTTCCGGAAAAATCGTCGCCAGATCACGAAGCACTTCCATCTGCTCAGCGCTCAGTCTCGACGCCATGCGAAGCTCGGCGGTGTTCTCGAACACCTGACGCAGATGCTCCGCCGTCTTGCCCGGCCCGTAGATGACTTCGGGCACGCCCGTTCGGGACTCGCGGTCGTGATCCCAGCGAACCTGCGTCATGACGTTACCAGGGGCAGTGAGACGCTGCCGCTCTGCAATCCGCCGAGGTCGAGGGCGACAAACCTGAATCCGGCTTTTCGACAGACGCGACGCAGCTCGCCGCGCAGAGGATCGCTCGTCACGCGCTCGAACATTTCAGGCGCGACTTCGATGCGCACCACCGAGTCGTGCCAGCGGGCACGCGCCGGCCAGACGCAGCGCTGGCGCAGAAAATCCTCGACCGCTTCGATTTGCGCCAGCCGCTCAGGCGTAACTTCGATCCCGACCGGCAACCTGCTGGCGAGACAAGGAGCGGCGGGTTTTTCCGCGTTGGAGAGATTCCAGTGCCGCGCCACCGACCGCACTTCTTCCTTGTCGAATCCCGCATCGACCAGCGGCGCGATGACG
>JBKOVX010000345.1:0-3966 GCA_046724115.1 Gemmatimonadota bacterium
TCAAAGGGACGCCTGGGACTCCGGACGCCCAATGCCCGTTCTGCGGCATGAAGGGCACGCTCAGCGAGGCGCGGCAGTTCAACCTGATGTTCAAGACGTTCATGGGGCCGGTCGAGGACTCCGCATCGGTAGTGTACCTACGTCCAGAAACGGCGCAGGGGATCTACGTCAATTTTCTGAACGTCCAGCAATCGACGCGACAGAAGATTCCATTCGGCATCGCGCAAATTGGAAAAGCATTTCGCAACGAGATTACGCCCGGCAATTTCATTTTCCGAACGCGCGAGTTCGAGCAGATGGAGATGCAGTTCTTCGTCGAGCCAGGCACGGACATGAAGTGGTTCGAGTACTGGAAGCAGCAGCGCATGGACTGGCACCGCGGACTCGGACTGGCAGAGAACAGGCTGCAATTTCACCAGCACACCAAGGAGGAGCTGGCTCACTACGCAAGGGCGGCGTTCGATGTGCAGTTCGACTTCGGCGGCACACTCGGCTTCCAGGAAATCGAAGGCGTGCACAATCGGGGCGATTTCGATCTGGCGCAGCACCAGCAGTACTCGGGCAAGAAGCTCGAGTACTTCGACCAGCCGAACAACCGGAGATACATTCCCTACGTCGTCGAGACTTCCGTGGGCGCGGACCGGACGACGCTGGCGGTCCTGGTGAACGGCTATCGTGAAGAGGCCGTCGAGGGCGAGACCGAGGGCAGGACAGTGCTCGGCCTCGATCCGTCGATCGCACCGATCAAAGCGGGTGTGTTCCCGCTGGTGAAGAAGGATGGAATGCCCGAGATGGCCCAGCGCATCGCCGACGATCTGAGGACGACCTTCCCGATCTTTTACGACGACAGTGGGGCGATCGGTCGCCGGTACCGCCGCCAGGACGAGGTGGGGACGCCCTTCGGAATAACCGTCGACGGTGAGTCGCTGACGAACGCGACGGTGACTGTGCGCGACCGGGACACGCTCAAGCAGGAGCGCGTCGATGCCGGTCAGCTCAAGGACTTTCTCACCCGCAAGCTCTCAACGTGAGCGCTATGGACCTTCAGCGCCTGCGAGCTGAAGGCCAGGCGTTCATGGAAGCCATCTCCCGCGAGAGCTATCTCGCCTACGCGGGTCACAAGATGACGGCGGAGCTGCAGCCGATCTACCAGCGTTACGAACGCGCGTTGGGACCGGAAGCGCTCGAGCTGACGCTGGACGCTTTTCGTTCTTCCGCAGACGGAACCGAAGAGAAAAGATCCGCGCAGCTGCTGCTGGAGTGGGAGATCGAATCCCAGGCAGCGAAGCCTTTGGCGGCGCTGGACGAGCGGGAGATCGCCTGGGAAAACTCGGCGGTGGTCCGCTCGCCCGATGGCCGGGTGATTCAGTATCAGGCGGCGCCTATCGAGATCGCCAACACCAGTGATCGCATGGCGCGACTCGCCCTCGACGCCGCGCGCGCGAAGCTTGTAAAAAATGAGCACGCGCCGCTGCGGCTCGAGCGGCTGCAACGTGAAAAGGAGTACATCGAGTCACTGGGCATCGCCCAGGACTACAACTCGTCGTTCGAGGCGGTCACGGGGATCTCGCTTTCGGAGTTGGCGGAGAACTGTGACAGATTCCTGCGCGACACGAAATCGATGTGGGACGACACCTTGCGCAGCGTGCTCCGGACGTCGCTGGGCATCAAGCCGTCCGAGGCAAAACGGGCCGACGGTCTCGCACTCTTTCGCGCTTCTCAATACGACGACGCCTTTCCGGGTCCGGACATGGAGGCCGTCATTCGGCGACAGGTCACGGAGATGGGAATCGATCCGACCGCGCGCGGACACATCATCTTCGACGTCGGTGAGCGCGAAGGCAAGCGATCGCGCGCTTTCTGCTCGCCTGTTCGGGTACCCGAAGAAGTGTATCTCGTGCTTCGACCCCATGGCGGCCAGAGCGATTACAACACCTTACTCCACGAGCTGGGTCACGCGCTCCACTTCGGCTATGCCAGTCCCGACTACGCGTTCGAGTTTCGCTGGCTCGGCGACAACTCCGTAACCGAGGCTTATGCGATGCTGTTCGATCATCGCATGCAGGACAAAGGGTGGCTCTTGCGCTATACAAAGTTGGGTGCGAACCGGGTGGGCGGATTCCTGCGCACCGCCGGCCTGGAAGAGCTCCACTTCCTCCGCCGCTATTGTGCGAAGCTCATTTACGAGCGGGCGTTGTACAGCGGCGAAGTGCAATGGTCAGATCTCCCCGATCTCTACGTTTCGTTGTTGAGCAGCGCGACAGGATTCGAGTACGATGCGGCCGATGCCTTCGTCGATGTCGATCCGAGATTCTATTCCGCCCGGTATCTCAGGGCGTGGCAACTCCAGTCGATACTCAATGAGGAGCTGACGTCGCGCTTCGATGTGGACTGGTTTCGCAATCCGGGCGCGGGACCGTGGATAGCACGCGAGCTGTTCGCCCAGGGTCAGCGTGAGAACGCGGAAGAGATCACCGCACGTGCCGGCGCGCACAAACTCTCCTTCAAGCCGCTGATTCGGAAAATCGAGGCACTTCTTGAAGCCTGATTGGTCCAGCGTCGAGAGCGAAACAGTGTCGCAGCTGCAGGCGATCATCCGCTACGACACGACCAACCCGCCCGGAAACGAGCTGCCGCTGGCCAGATACCTCGACACCACTCTGTCGAATGAAGGTATCGAAACAACATTGCTCGAGCCGTCGAAGAATCGGGCGCAGCTGATTGGACGGATTCGCGGAGGTGGAGCGAAGCGTCCGGTAATGCTCCTCGCCCACATGGACGTCGTCGGCGTGGAGCGGGCGAGGTGGACTCATGACCCGTTTGCCGGCGAGGTCGCCGATGGGTACGTCTACGGGCGCGGAGCGATCGACGACAAGGGAATGCTCGCCGCCAACCTGATGACGATGCTCCTGATCAAGCGAATGTTGGTCGAATCCGGCGGCACCCTGGCGCGCGACGTCGTTTTTGTCGCGACCTCGGACGAAGAGGCGGGCGGGGAGTGGGGAATGGGCTGGCTGGTGAAGAACCATCCCGACCTGCTCGACGCCGAGTACGCGCTGAACGAGGGCGGCCGCACGCGCATCATCGAGGGTGGCAGAGCATATCTCGCGGTACAAAGCGCGGAAAAAGTCTCGCACGTCGTAAAGGTGACCGCGCACGGCAGCGCCGGCCACGCCGCGATTCCGCTCAAGGACAACGCCATTTTTCGACTTGGTCGCGTGCTCGAACAGCTTTCGCGCTACAACGAGCCGCTCGTGCTGACTGACATCACCCGACAGTTTTTCGGTAGCCTCGCCGAGATCTGGCCGAACGCGATCGAGAAGAAGGCGATTCTCGATCTCGTAAGCGACAATAGCGCTGCGAGTGAGAACGGAGCAACGGTCCTTTCGGCGATTCCGGTGTTCAACGCCGTCGTCCGCAACGGGATCTCGCCCACCGTTGTGAATGGCGGCAAACATTTCAACGTCATCCCCGATTCAGCCGGAGCGATCCTCAATGTCCGCACGCTCCCGGGACAATCCGTCGACGACGTGCTCGGCCGCATGTGCGCGGCGGTGGATGTGCCGGGCGTGACGCTCGAGATCACTCACCGCGGCGACGAGGCGCCGGCGTCGGATCCCAGTTCCGAGATGTTCAACGCCATCGCCGAGACCGCGCGCGAGCTTGATCCCAGGATCGCGGTGGTGCCGTATCTCTCCACCGGCGTCACCGATAGCGCTCACCTGCGCCAGCTCGGCGTCAAAGCCTACGGGATCCTGCCGTTTCCGATGGTGCAGTCGGACGAGGAACGCATGCACGGCAACGATGAGCGCGTCCCTCTCGCCTCCCTCCACTTCGGCACCCGACTCATTTACGGCGCCATCGCTCGCATCGCGCGCTAGTCTTTTGGCGCGTCGACTGGCATCTCGGTTTGGGTCGAGGCGTAGTTCCTCCTCCGGGAGCTCTCGCCTTCAGCTTCGCCTGGCG
>JBKOVX010000093.1:0-5922 GCA_046724115.1 Gemmatimonadota bacterium
CGCCAACGCCTGCCACGTTCGCTCCGCTGTGGCCCCCGCCCCAGTGACCATGAGCTCCCCTTCCCGGCGCGCACGTTCCAGCTCCCCCCTCGACAACCAGAGGCCGGCGAGCGTCCAGCGCTGGAACAATCGCCAATACCAGTCCCAAAGCTGCGGGTGACGATCTATTTCCTCGCCCGCCGTCAGTAGCCGTTCAAGGGCGCTTCCCTGATCGCCCAGTCCTGCAGCCGCTGCACCATCCAGCGTCAGCCGACAGTGCTGCGGAATGTTCTGGAATGGTCGGTCCGGACCGGGTGATAGCGAAGCACAGTCCGCCTGGGCGCCGGTGAAATCAAATGCCAGCACCTGGACAAAGCAGCGCAGCAGCAACAGTCGCCCACCTACGTGTCGGTCGGCATTCCGCTCCGCCAGAGCAATAGCCGCATCGAGCTCGCGCCGCGCCGCGCCCCACTCGCCCATCATTATGAGGCTCCAGCCACCGATTAACTCGCACAAGCGCCGGGCCAAGGTGTAGTTCAAGTGACTGCGGTCGCCGCCAGCCTCCTTCAGCACTGCGAGGGAATCCACGGTGTCCCGGTATGCCTTTCGGTACGCAGTGGATGCCAGATCGACCCAAGCGGTGTCGATCGTGTCCCAAGCGCTTTCTTCTCTCGTTCCGAGGCGACGGATGTCGGACAGCGCGGCACGGCATGCCTCTGCGTCTTGCGCATCCCAGCCGCGCACCAGGATCCGCCGGACCATGCATCGGGCACGAGTCCGCGCGCGTAGCAGCGGATCCAGTTGACGCTCACTCAGCCGGAGTGCCTGATCGATGGCTTCCACCGACCGCTGGCTGCTGCTCCACGAGAGTGGGTATGCCATCTCCACCAGCGCCCTGACCTCGACATCGATGAGCCCATACATGGCAGCGCGCTCCCGCAGAAGCATCACGGTGTCTCCAAGTGCCGGGTCGAGCAGCGCGCGCGAGACGCCGATGAGTGCGTCCAGGATCTCTACTTCCGCGTCCACCCGCTCGCGTTGCGGAAGCCTCCCCGCCAGTGTCAGGGCATGCTCAAGGTTGATTTTTGCCCGCAACGTCGCGCCATCCTTTCCGGCGACTTCGGCAACCCGGCGCAGGTACTTCACCGCGCGGGTCCAGTCGGCGCCCAATTCGAAGTGATGGGCCAGTTCGGGCGCGACATCATCGAGGTTGTCGGCGAAGATTTCCGCCGTCCGCTCGGCCCCCCGGCGGTGCAGCATCACCCGATGCGCTGGCGCCTGCCGCTCGTAAAGCACCTCCCGGTAAAGGGCGTGCACGAACTCGTAGCACTGAACTACCTGCCCATCGGGCAACTCCTCGGTGCCAGCCAGCCGCAGGATGTGATTGCGTCTCGCAAGAGCGTCGCAGCACTCGTCGAAGAAGGCAGGATCCAGATTGGCCGTGGGTGCCCTGATCGTTGCCACGAATGTCATGCCCGCAATCGCGGCGACCTCGAGGACGCGCTGCTCCGGCGCGCTCAGCCGCTCGATCTGTGCGCGAATCATCTGCTGAAGGGTTTCAGGAACCTGCAGCGCGATCTCGCTCGCCGGACACCGAAGTCGCCAGGTGCTGAGCTCGTGCTCGACCAACCCGGCATCCAGCAGATGCTGCAGCACGGCGATCATGAACAGCGGGTTGCCTTCGGTGTGGCGATGCAACAGCGACGGTAGTTCTTCCGGCACCGCAGCTGCGGATTGCCCTTCGGTCAGATACTGCGCGATCTCCGCGTCGGTGAGTGCCTGCAGCGCGATCTCACGACCCAGATGGTGTGCTATCAAATCGCGCTTGAGCCCATCGAGCGGTAGTGTGGACGCCGCAACTTCGGAGGGCCGGTACGTTACGATCAGCATGATCCTCGCCGGCGTGCGATGGCGCGCGAGCGCGGAGATCAGGTCGAGAGTCGAAGAGTCCCCCCAGTGGAGATCTTCCAGAACCAGCAGCAGTGGACGCCGCATCGACACCACCGCCAGCGCGTTGCAGATCTCGCGCAGCATCCGCTCCCGCGTGGCGCCGAGAATCTCCTGCTGGAGAGTCTCACGATGTTGTCGCGTGAGCAACGCGGGGAACTGCACCAGCCAGGTCGGGGCCTCTATGGCGAGCGTATCAACCACGCGAGCGCCGTCGGGTCCGCGACACAGTCCGCCCACCGCCTCGAGCACTGGGTAGAACGCTTCTTTGCTCCCGAAGCCTTCGACGCATTGCCCGTGACCGAAGTGCACGGAGCTGTCGGACGCGGCGACCTGCCGTTGAAACTCGTCGGCTAGCGCCGTCTTCCCGATACCTGGTTCACCGGTGAGGAAGATGACCTGCACTTTTCCGGTCGACGCGGTGCGCATGCTCTCGGAGAGTTCCGCGAGGACGCTTTCGCGGCCGACTAAGTGGCTGCCTGGAGTCGCCGTGTCCGCTTGTCCCAGTGTGCCCCGCTCGAGCCTGCCAATGAACCGATAGCCGCGTCGCGGGAGCGTCTCTATGTACTGAGGACGCTTCGGCTCGTCGTCCAAAACTCGTCGGAGATGGAAGATCTTGTTCTTGACGACCTGGGGCTCGATTGCGGTGCCGGGCCAGACAGTGTCGAGCAGCTCCCGGTGGGTCACCAGCTGTCCAGCCCGCTCGACGAGGTGATCGAGGACGGCAAACTCCGTCGGCGTCAACAGAATGCGTTCCTGCCCACCAGCGCCGGTGCGGCGCCAGAGGCACTGGTTCGCGGGATCGAGCCGAAAGGGAGAGAGCTCTGGCATGCGAGGAGCTCTGCCAACGGGGAGCTGATGACTAAGGACTACTATAGTATGGAAGCCGGCGCGGACTCGCCAGTGCGAGAGCGCAGCTTCGTTCCACAATTCCCATCAAGAGGCAGGGACACCAAGGCTGTAGAGTGATGGCTCTTATTCCATCGTGCGGCCGCACAACCCTTGACCTCCTACACGTCTGAGAGGATGGGAGATTGACCTCCGAGAACGACGCCCCGCATGGGAATGCGCGCAAGCGCGACCCGGAGATTCACCAGGATGTCAGGGCGGAGCTGTCAATAGAACGGGACGGAAGGGGACGCTCGCTCGATGTCTCGGTGCAAAATGGCGTCGTCTCTCTCACCGGTCTCGTGGACAGCTACTCCGAGAAGTGGGCGATCCATCGCGCGGTGAGGCGGATCGTCGGGGTCAAGGAACTGCGCGACTATCTCCACGTGCGCCCACCTGCTAACGCTCCCAACGATCGCCGGATCGCGCGGATGGCGAACCTGGCGTTGGGCTGGGATGCGCGGGTGCCGAATGGGATCCGTGTCGATGTGACCGACGGCGTGCTGCGACTCCGCGGAGCGGTCGAGCGGTTCTCCCAGCGGGAGGCAGTCGAGGAAGCCGTGCGCAACCTGATTGGCGTGCGTGATGTCGTGAACGAGATCGCGATGCTTCCGGCCGTTCCGCGCGCGCAACTCGTTTTGGAAGTGCAGGCGGCGCTGCGGCGGCGGCTCGGCTCCGACTCTCATGTCGTCCTGGTCGAAGTGTCAGAGGGTGTGGTGACACTTCGTGGTCCGGTGCCGACGTTCGCCATCGTCGGCGAGATCGAGCGCGCGGTGTGGTCGATCTCCGGCGTCACGCAAATCGACAATCAGCTGCAGGTCTTCTAGTCGGGCGACGCCCGACCCCACCGCAATTTCGTTCCCCTAAAGCGTTCAATCTTCGCCACTAAGGTCCGCCTAGGTTGACTCCCGTGCGGCGAGACACGCCTCACAGCGGACAGTGAAACGGAGAGACGCCATGAAAAAAGGATTCACAAGGTTTGCGCTTCGTCTGGTGCCAGGTTTTCTGGTGACGTTGATGCTGTTGCCTCGGGGGCTGTGCGGTGCACAGGAGGTAGGCACACCGAGCCCACCGGCTAGCAATGGATCTGGTTCTGTGACCGCGCCCTCGGGCTGGCTGGAGGTGATCGCCCCGATACAAGACCGGCTCGATCTCAAATTCTTCGGCTTTTACATCGGCGAGTTGGGAGTGCCGGTCGGGCAAGTCGACGCAACCATTCGCGCGACAAAATTTCTGTCGATCACTCCCAGCTACATGTACTACTCGGTTCCGGCGAGCGGGCTCAATAAGCTCGCGCCACGACCGGTGTTCAAGGACAGCTACCACGAGAACCAGTTCCGGATCGACGGGACACTCTCGTTGTCCATTGGGAAGCTCGAGCTCGCCAACCGGAACATGTATGTCCGGAGGTTTCGTCCAGCTCCATCGGATGACCTGAACCGCTATCGCGGTCGGATTTGGGCAGGGTACCCCCTCACCGTCATGGGCAATGTCTGGAAGCCCTTCGCCTTCTACGAAGCCTTTTACGACGCCGGCGGTGCTGGGTGGAACAAGGATCGACTCTCGGGCGGAGTGACGCTGCCACTCATGAAGAACGTGTGGTTTCAGCCCTCCTACATGTTTGAAAAAACCGATCGACTCAAAGACGTCAACTACTTGTTGTTTGGCCTCGTCGTGAGGGCGGCGAAGCCGTGATCATCCGCACCATCAAGAATCTGATTTTCAACGCAACCAACCAAAGGGAGACTTCAATGTCAAAGACGCAGCACCACAGAACCGCGATAATGGCCGTGATCGCCGGTTTGGTTTTTTCCACGGCCGGACTGGCTCAGATGCCAACATCGCCCTGGAAGAAGGGCGCGCCATTCCCGTCGCCGGACGAAGAGCTCTATGGCGTCACCGCGAACGGCAAGATGTACGTGATCGGCGGGTGGGACGACGGCAAGGCTGCCGGCTCTACCTACGAGTACGACCCGGCCACTGACAAGTGGACCAAGAAAGCGTCGATGCCGCGAGCGGCACACCATGCCGCACTGGCCACTGCGAATGGAAAAGTCTACGTGTTCGGTGGCTTCGTAGTGCCGAAGGATGCGACTATCCCGGTCGGCGGCGCGTGGGAACCCATCAACGATGCGTGGGAGTACAACCCCGCGACCGATTCGTGGAAGTCGATCGCGCCGCTGCCCACCAAGCGCGGGTCCGCCGTTGCGACCGAAGCCGGCGGCAAGATCTACGTGATCGGCGGTGCCACCACCGTTGACGGATCCAAGGATTCGTACTTCACGTTCTTCGGCCCGGCTAAGGTGCTCGCCACCAACGAAGTGTACGACCCTGCCACTAACAAGTGGGAGAGCCGTGAGCCGATGGGGGTAGCGCGCAACCACGCATTCGGCGCTACGGTCAACGGCAAGATCTACGTGATCGGCGGACGCATTGGTCACGCCCTCATCCTCACCGCCAGCAATACTGACGTAGTGGAGGAGTACAATCCCGTCACCAACATGTGGAGTGCTCCGAGAAATCGCATGCCGGTTGCCCGTAGCGGCGGCGCGACAGCGACGGACGGAACGCGGATCTTCGTGGCCGGCGGTGAGGTAACGACGACCAGTATCGTCGGCGCCTACAACGGCATCGACGCGTACGATCCGGCCACCAACGGCTGGCTGTCACTCGCACCGATGCCCATGCCGCGGCATGGTCTGGCGGGCGGGATCATCAACGATCGCTTCTATCTGGTAAGCGGGATGATCCAGTCGGCAGGGGCGCTGGTGTTCCAGGATCCATCTCTTTCTACGCACACCGCAGAAAACGATATCCTCGATCTGAGGTTCTTCAACCTGCCAAAGGCTCCAGCAGCAGCCACCCCGGCGAAGGCTGATGCAGCGGGCACGAAGGCCGGTTCGACAAACGGTGCGGCGAGTGGTCAGGCGACGCGCCCGGCGGGCGGACCTTCCGACGAGGAGACCCCGCAGTTCAACGAAGAGACATCGCAGTCCAACGAGGAGAGCTCAACCATCAAGGCGAGCGCTCCTTCCACCAGCGGAACGGCGTCCTCGGGGACGCCTTCCGCAGGCGGTACGTCTTCCACACGCGTGAAGCGTGTGGGAG
>JBKOVX010000269.1:0-1608 GCA_046724115.1 Gemmatimonadota bacterium
CTAACTCCCCCCCCCACCACCGACAACTACACCCGCTTAGCTTCGTCGGCAGCGTCAGATGTGTATAAGAGACAGGCTTCGCGCGCCCCTGCGCGCCTTGCTCGGCAATCGAGAGGCCGGGCTGGGCGAACAATACCTTTATAGTGAGCACCGTCGGTGAGTCGGGATCGATGGTGCGCGGCTCGTTGCCGACGAGCGCCATTTTGCGCACGGAGAGATAATCGCCGAGTCCGCCGAACCAGCGGCATCCACTCAGCCCCATTTTGTATAGGAAACGCCAGTTGCGAACTGCGATGTTCGCCATCAACGCCGGCGATCGATAGAACTGCGCGTACGCATCGCGATGGCTCGCCGGCAGATCATGGACGATGTGCTTGGTCGTCCAACTGCCGCCCGCCATCACCACTCGGCGCGCCTGCACTTTGTAAAGGCGATTTCCTTTCGCGTAAGTGATGACGACATGCGGCGCACTCGACGGATTGCCCGCGTGCTCGACACGAACGACCGTGGAATTCAGCCGAATCCTGGTCGATTGACCCGCGCGATCGAGCGCGCGGAAGTTGACGCGATTCTGCCACACCGCGTCGACGGTGCGCGGACCGGCGAAGGCGTCGGGGATGAGCGTCTTCACCATCAGTCGCGCGAATCCGCCGTTGCCGTCGGGGAACATCTGGTCGCCGAGCGCGTCGTCGCCGTCTTCGGGAAACTGATTCTCGATCGCGTAATTGCAGTACGCCGAGAGGACGTCGGGCCCGAGACCATATCCACCGCCTTCGACGGGCGACAGAAACTTGCGGACGGTTTCGCGACTGATGTTGTATCGCGCGATGAGGTGATCTTCGAGCGTGATGGAATCGAGCTGGCGCGAGATCGCGTCGCCTTCGGTCTGCGGTCCGGGGAAGGGAACGCGATTGGTTCCCCAGCGCAGCAGCTCCGCGCGTTCGGTGGGAGTGACCGGCGCGCCCTCGAGCTGTCGTCGCCACGGATCCATCACCCATGTCCCAGATCCTTTGGTGAACGACGATGTGAAGTAAAATCCGTAGTTCGCCGGCGTGTCGTACGGCGAGTGACTGACGCGCATCTCGGGTAGCGGTCCGCGCCACGTCTGGTAGTCGAACGAGGAGCGATCCATTCCGATCATGTCGTAGAACTGACTGGTGTATCCGCCCTTCTTCGGCACGAGGAAGATCGCCGAGCCCTGGTGCGCGGTGAGCCGCTGTCCGTCGACGAGGAATTCGTTGCGCTTGGCTTCGCCGCCAAAGATCGGGTGATTGTCGATGACGAGCGCGCGTCCGCCTTTGTATTTCTGGAAGAAGATCGCGGCGGCGAGTCCCGAGATTCCGCCGCCGACGGCGACGAGGTCGTAGATCTCGCCGGTGTCGGTTGCATTGGCGATTCGCTTTTCGAAAGCGCCATCGCGCATGGCGTGTCCGGCGCTCAGGACTTCCCAGGTGTTGCCGTTGGAGTGCGCGTAGTCGCCGATGCCGCCGTAGCCGTTGAAGGCATCGTCGGGCGAGATGGTTGGGGCTTTTTTGTGGAGGAGGAGTCCCGCGCCGGTTAGGAGGGCGCCGTTGAGAAAGTCGCGGCGGGAGATGGGCTCGTTTAGGC
>JBKOVX010000316.1:0-3850 GCA_046724115.1 Gemmatimonadota bacterium
GTCAAGCGCAGCCCTCACCCCCCGTTCGGCGTCGCTCGCCGAGTAACCGAGGGAAACCAGGGCACGCATGGCATCGTCCGCGGCCGCGCTGGCGGGCGCGGCCGATGTTCCGGCGCTTTCTCCGAGTCCATCCAGCTTGTCCGCCAGATCGAGGATCAAGCGCTCGGCTTTCTTCCTTCCTACCCGCGGAACTCCCTGAAGTGTCGGAATGTCTTTTTCGCGGATCGCCCGAATGAGGCGTGTCGCGGAGAGCGCTGAAAGCATTCCAATCGCAAGCGAAGGTCCGATGCCATTCGCGGTGAGCAGCTTCTCGAACAACCGCTTCTCGAAGACGCTCAGGAAACCGAAGAGCTGCCACGAATCTTCTTTCACCACCAGCGACGTGTGCAGCGCGATGTCCTCACCGACGCGCGGCGTTCCCTCGAACACTCCCAGCGGAATCTTAAGTTCGTAAGCCACGCCGCCGCTGGTCATGACCTCCAGGGTGTCGAGATCCTTGGCGACGAGCTTGCCCTCGACCCTCGCGATCACGGGATCGTCCTCAGCCGGATCGCCTCGATTCGCGGCAGGTCCGGCATCATCGCGTAAGCCAGGGCTGCCGCCACGCCATCCGCCGCATCGCTCGGCTGCGGCGCCGACTTCAGGCGGAGCAGGCGAGTGACCATGAACTGGATCTGCAGCTTGGTGGCCGCTCCAGTTCCCGCCACGGCTTTCTTGATCTCCGCCGGCGGATACTCGTGGATTTCCAGTCCGGCGTGGGCCGCCGCGAGCAGAATGACGCCGCGGGCGTGGCCGAGCACGACCGTAGTCCGCACGTTCCGCGCATAGAAGATGTCTTCGATTGAGAGAACCGTCGGCTTGTGCCGGCGAATGAGCTCGAGAACGCCTTCGTGGATCTCGGCGAGCCGCTGCGGCAGCGCATCGCGTGGCTTGGTGCGAATCACTCCGCACTCGACGAGCGACAGCGGGTTGCGGCCTTCCTTGCGAACTATACCGTAGCCAGTGATCGCAGTGCCGGGGTCGATGCCGAGCACCGTGACGGGTTGGGCATCACGCACCGGACATTTGCTCGACGTCCATGTCGAAATTCGCCGAGACTTTCTGGACGTCGTCCAGGTCTTCCAGCTCTTCGAGCAGTTTCACCAGCGACTCCGCGTTCTTGCCCTCGACGTGCACCGTCGATTTGGGAATAAACGTCACCTCGGCTTCGACGATCTCGATTCCGGCTTTCGTGATAGCGTCTTCGACGGTGTGGATGCCGTGCGGGTCGGTCGTCACCACGTACTGGCCCTCCTCGGCCGCGAAATCCTCAGCCCCGGCGTCGAGCGCGACCTCGAGCACCTTGTCTTCTTCGTATTTGCTGCCGTCGATGTAGATCTGCCCTTTGCGATCGAACAAGTAAGAGACTGAATTCGGCGGACCGAGATTGCCGCCGAGTCGCGTCAGCTTGTGCCGGATCTCGGCGACGGTACGCGTTGGATTGTCGCTTAGTGCCGAGATCAGAATGGCGACGCCGCCGGGACCGTAGCCCTCGTAGGTGACTTCGGTGTAATGAACGCCCTCGAGATCGCCGGTTCCTTTTTTGATGGCGCGCTCGATGTTCTCCTTTGGCATCGACTTGGCCTTGGCCGCATCGATGGCCGTTCTGAGTCGCGGATTGTGATCGGGATCACCGCCGCCGATCTTGGCGGCCATCGTGATTTCACGAATCAGCTTGGTGAACTGCGCGCCGCGCTTGGCGTCGGTCGCAGCCTTGTAATGCTTGATCTGCTTCCACTTACTATGGCCGGCCATTATGTGATCGGGTGGTGTTGTGTCGCCGGACGCGTATGTCCAACAGTCGGGGACGACGCCAGCTCGTGAATCAATCCATTGAGCTCCGCCCTCGATGCCTCATCTAACTGTGAGAACGCAGCTTTGACAAGGTCTTCAAAGGCCAATGCGCAGCGCGCACGGTCGTGTCCGGTCAGCCCGCCAATAACTCCGAACGCAGTGGACCGAACCCCGCTCGGCACCGCCAAAGACGACAGCCACTGCCGGGTGTTTTCCGTCCGCTCCAAAGTGATCTCGCGCGACAGCTCGTAAGGGGGCAAGATCCCCGCGCAAAGGCGTCCCAGCTGGAGGCAGGCGACGAGCGTTTCGCGGTCGCCACCCAGGGCTGCACGCCCCGCCGCCGCCGTCAGTGAGCGGAATCGAAAAACGGGTGTTGCAAGCGCGAAGCGAGGAAGCTGGCCGAGCACACTCCGAATCTAGGCATGGGCTTCGCGCTCGGCTACATTCCGAATTATGGCCGCGCCGGTCCTTAACCCCCCAAAATCGATACTCTGGGTGGACGATGAAGGTGAGCTCCTCGAGCCTCACCGCATCTTCCTCCGGTCGAAGGGCTATTCAGTAGAGTGGGCGTCCAACGCGGACGACGCCATCGAGCTCTTGAGACGTCGTCCGTTCGACATCCTGCTTCTGGACGAGCAGATGCCCGGCAGGCGCGGACTCGAGGTGTTTCGGGATGTGCGCGAGCTCGCCCCGACCCTGCCCGTGGTGATGGTGACGAAGAGCGAGGAAGATTCGACGCTCAAGGAAGCCATCGGCGCAAATGTTCGGGACTACCTGGTCAAGCCGATCAACCCGCGTCAGGTGCTGACTGTAGTGACGCGGATCCTGGAAGGACCGCGGATCAGACAGCAGGCAATTGCGCGCAGCTTCGTCGAGCGATTCCGCGCCATCGAATTGGAGCGCGATCGCAATCTCGACTGGCGTGGCTGGATCGATCGCTACGATGAGCTTATGCGGTGGGATGTTGATCTCGCGGCGGCGGGCGAGATGGGATTGTACGAGTCGCTGCAGGGACTCTATCCCGACATGCACCGGGAGTTCGCCACGTACATCAAGAGCAACTACCCGGCGTGGCTGAAGGATTTGAACGGCAACCGGCCGCCACTCTCGATCGACATCGTGGCCGAGTTTCTGATGCCGATTCTGGAGCGCGACAAGGCAGCGGTGTTCATCGTCGTCGACTGTCTCAGGCTCGACCAGTGGCGGGCGCTGGAGCCTTTGCTCGCCCCGTACTTCGACGTCGAGACGACGCACTACTACGCCGTTCTGCCGACGGCGACGCCGTACTCTCGCAACGCGTTGTTCAGTGGACTCTTCCCGGGCGAGATCGCGGCCCGACTTCCCGATTGGTGGGGCAACGCGGATCGCGAGGACGAGTCGCTCAACGCCCACGAGCGCGAGCTGCTGGAATCGCATCTCGAGGAGCTGTGCGGCAAGACGCCCGTGCGCTACCAGAAGATCTCCACGGCCTCGAACTCCGACGAGCTCGAGCGACACCTCGGCACCGCCATCGGTCCCGAAGGCGTCAGCGCGTTCGTCTTCAACTTCGTCGATTTGTTGACACACGGGCGGAGCGAATCGCAAATCCTTTACGAAGTCGCCCGCGACGAGATCGCGTTGCGGCAGATCACTCGCCAGTGGTTCCAGCGCTCGGCCCTGTTCAGCGTGCTCAAGGAGGCCTCACGCCGGCGGATCTCGGTCCTGCTGACCACCGATCACGGTTCGATCCACTGCAACACGCCCGCGACGGTGTACGCCAAGCGCGATGCCTCGGCGAACCTGAGATACAAGTTCGGCGAAGACCTCCGCGCCGAGAGGCCCGATCAGGCGCTGCTCTTCTCGAGCGAGGACATGCTGCGGCTGCCTCGCCGCGGCGCCGGCGGCAACACGCTGCTGGCGACGAACGATTGCTTCTTCGTCTATCCCACCAAGCTGCGCGAGTATCAGAGCCGTTATCGCGGGTCGTTCCTGCACGGAGGCGTCACGCCGGAGGAAGTGATTCTCCCGCTGGCGCTGC